>CBFHIW010000050.1:0-20349 GCA_965656065.1 Luminiphilus sp.
ACCATGCTGGTGCTCCATGAGACGCGCAAAGCAGGGCCGGCACTGTCGATCAACGAGGCGGTCCAGTTGGTGAATAGCGAAGGTGGCGTCTTTCTCGACATCCGAGAGGCCGCAGACTTCGCGCGCGGCCACATTACGGACGCACTGCATATCCCGGCCGCGGCATTGGCCAACCGCACCGACGAATTGGAAAAATTCCGCGAAAAACCGGTGGTCGTGGTGTGTAAAATGGGCCAGTCAGCCGGTCCTGCGACCAAAACGCTCCGGTCTCAGGGCTTCAGTCGGGCACAAAAGCTCTCTGGCGGCATGATGGAATGGGATGCACAAAAGCTTCCGGTCGTGACCCAGTGAGCGGGGTAGTGATTTACACCACGCGATGGTGCCCATTCTGCGTTCGGGCGAAAGCGTTGCTCGATCAAAAAGGGGTTTCGTATCAGGAAATCCCGGTAGATGGCGATCCCGCTACACGCCAGCAGATGGCCGAGCGGGCGGGGCAAACCTCGGTGCCACAGATTTGGATTGGCGAACAACATATTGGTGGTTGCGACCAGTTGTATGGTCTTGAGCGCTCAGGCGGGCTGGACCCCCTGCTTGCGTAATCCCGGTGCAACCGCCACGACTTTGATAAAGAAGGAGAGCCAGCATGGCTGAAGAAGGAACCGCAGCCGCTCAGGAAGCAGCCGCACAACAGCAATTTGTTACTCAGCGGATCTATACCAAGGATATTTCCTTCGAGTCTCCGATGACGCCGAACGTCTTCCGCCAGGAGTGGAAGCCCGCCGTCAATGTCGACCTCAACACCAAAAGCAGTCGGGTGGATGAGGAAGGTAATCACGAGGTGGTCTTGACGCTGACCATCACGGCCAAGCTTGAAGAACAGACCGCTTTTTTGGTCGAAGTGCAGCAGGCGGGTATTTTCTTTGTGGCGGGCATCGAGGGCGACGCGCTGCGGCAATTACTCTCGACTGTCGCGCCAACGATTCTGTTCCCCTACGCCCGGGAGGCGGTCGACAACCTGGCGGTCAAAGGTGGCTTCCCTGCGCTGATGATCGCGCCGGTTAACTTCGACGCCCTGTTCCGTCAGGCGGTTGCGCAGCAGGCAGCTGAGGCGGGTGAGGGTGGTGAAAGTGCCGAGGCGGCCCCTGAGGGCGCGACTCACTGATTAACCAGGCCACCGTTCAGGTGGCCGGTAAATCCAGATCTTTAAGCTTGCGGGTGAGGGTGTTTCTCCCCCACCCCAGAAGCTCCGCGGCCTCGGCTTTGCGTCCGCCTGTGTGCCGAAGCGCCGCTTCAATCATGATCGATTCAAACAGGGGCAGCGCCTGACGCAGGACGTTGGATTGCCCCTCCGCCAACTGCTGGTTGGCCCAGCCCGCTAGCTGCTCGTGCCAACTCTCGGCGACACCCTCGGGCACCTCGCCATGGTGCTGCAGTAGCTCCGTCGGCAGGTCTGACAGCAAAACCTCGCGTCCCGCTGCCATCACAGTGAGCCAGCGACAGGTGTTCTCAAGCTGCCTGACATTACCGGGCCAGGGCAATTGGGTCAGCACCTGAAGCGCGTCCTCCGACAGCGCCTTTGTTTCTACATCGAGCTCAGCGCTAGCGGCTGTCAAAAAGTGTGTGAGCAATCTCGGGATGTCTTCCCTGCGCTCGGAGAGCTTGGGAACATGTATACGAATCACGTTGAGTCGATGGAACAGGTCCTCCCTGAAAGCACCGGTCTCTACCAGTGACTCGAGCTTTTGGTGGGTTGCAGCGATGATCCGAACATCAGCCTTGATCGAGTCGACACCGCCGACGCGGAAGAACTCACCGTCCTGAAGCACGCGCAGCAACCGGGTCTGAGTGGCAGCGGGCATGTCGCCGATTTCATCGAGGAATAGCGTGCCGCCGCGGGCTTGTTCAAAGCGCCCTTCTCGCCGGCTGTTGGCGCCGGTAAACGCGCCCTTCTCGTGGCCGAAGAGTTCCGACTCCATCAGCTCCTGAGGGATGGCGGCCATATTGAGTGCAACGAACGCGTTGCTGGCGCGGGGGCTATGCCGGTGCAGTGCGCGCGCCACCAGCTCTTTGCCGGTGCCGGACTCGCCGTTAATCAGCACTGTGATGTGGCTTTGGGCGAGTCGGCCAATCGCGCGGAACACTTCCTGCATGGCCGGCGCGTTGCCAATAATTTCTGCTGAGGGGTTACCGCCTTGGCCCTCATCGACCTGATCGTGCTGAGTCCGTTGGGACTGGGCGCGGGTCACGGTGGCAACCATTTCTTCGATATCAAAGGGCTTCGGCAGGTATTCGAATGCCCCCTCTTCGTACGAGCTGACGGCACTGTCGAGGTCCGAGTGTGCCGTGGTGATGATGACGGGCAAGTCGGGCTGCTGCGACTTGAGTTGGGAGAGCAATGCGATGCCATCCATGCCGGGCATGCGGATATCACTCACCACCACCATTGGCTCTTCCGCGGTCAGCGCGTCCAGCACGTCATCCCCTGTCTCAAAGGCGCGGCAGTTGAGGCCCGCCCGGGTCAGGGCTTTTTCCATAACCCAGCGGATTGAGCTGTCGTCATCCACGATCCATACCTGGTCAGTCATCGGCATCTCAGGTCTCCATGGGTAATAACAAGGTGAAGCAGGTATCGCCGGGCACGCTCTGTACCTGAATCAATCCGCCGTGTTGGTTGGCGATTCGCTGTGCGATCGATAGCCCGAGTCCGGTGCCTTTGGCGTTACCGGTGACCATCGGTAAAAACAGCATGGGGAGTAAGTCCTCCGGGACGCCCGGGCCGTTATCCGATATGTGCAGTGCGCACACCAGCTTGTGGCGGTTGCCGCCGACGGTGAACTGCCGATACACCCGGGTTTTCAGCGTGATCAACCCGCCATCCCCACAGGCCTGCCAGGCGTTGCGAACCAGATTCAGCACGGCCTGAGTGAGCTGCCCCGCGTCGGCCAGAAAGTCGGGCAGGCTGGGGTCGTAGTCACGTTCGATGGTGAGACCGCCTTTGGCCTCTGCCTCGATCAGATGCCGGACATGCTCCGTCACTTCGTGGATATTGGTCAGCTCTGATTCCAGACGCTCGTTGGGGCCCAGCATGCGGTCAACCAGCGTGCGCAACCGGTCGACCTCAGAGATGATGATGTCGGTGTATTCCTGCAAATCGGGGTTGGCGAGCTCGCCTGCCAGCAACTGTGCAGCGCCGCGAATCCCGCCCAACGGGTTTTTCACTTCGTGCGCCACACCTTTCATAATTTCTTTCAGTGTGGCCTGTGCCTGCCACTCACTTTCATCTCGGCTGATGGCCTGCAGTCGGTCAATCATGGTCATCTCTACCAAGAGACAGCGGGAGCCGACTTTCCCCGCAATGGGGCTCAGCGTCAGATCGACGGTCCGCTCCTGCCCCGTTCGGGTGGTGAGCGGAATCGCGCGGCGCACCATGGGGTAGTTATCGGCCAATGCCTGATAAAGGAGCGGGTACCACTCGTTGGATTCATCGAGCAGTTCTTCAAGAGGGCTGCCCAATGCACGACTGGCCGAGACTTCGAGCAGGTTCTCTGCCGAGAGGTTCAGCTCGCGAATGTGCAGGTTGGCGTCCAGCAGAATGACCCCGGTCGCCAGTAGATCGAGATGGTAGTCGGCAGAGAGGTCCATCAAGGATTCAGCAGCCATCTTGTTACCTGTTCACAATGGGTCGCATCACATACACCGTGCTCGCAGGTGATGCATCGAGCTGGGCGCCACTTGCATCAAGGCGAACCACTTGCAGTTGGTGTTCGCCGCGGTACACGTTAGTGAGCTGCCAGTTTGCGATTCGCTGCGGGGCACCCACGGGGTCGCCATCGAGCAACAGCTGCAGGGTTTCACTGGGCGCGAGGCGCGGATTCCATGCAGCCTGCACCGTAAAATTACCTGGCCCCATCGGAATGGTGGCGTTATCGGCCGGCGTCACAATCCGCGTGTCATAGCGAATGCGCTCTTCTGCCTCAACAGGTGTGGCGGGGGCTCGGGTCGTCTCGATGGGTTTGGCCGAGTTCGGTGCGTTGATGGAGTGCTCTTCAATCTTGCCATCGCTTGAGAGCGGCGGCGTGTTGGTAAAGGTGACGTTGCCATCCGCATCCGTGACTTTGTAAACAGGTTGCGCCATTAGGGTGTGTGCAGGCGCTAGCCAGATGCCGGTCAACAGCACCCAAAGAGGCGGCGAGGGGGCTGCTTGTCTTCGCCCCCGCTTCCATCGCCGGTGCATTGGCTTGTTAATCATTGGTAGAGGCAAGACGGTCCCTTCCTGCGCACCAAATTGGTGCATTTTAGCGTTCGCTGACGTCAGGAAACAAAAGCCCGCGGCATGCGGGCTTTTGTGATCGGTCTTCGTCGGGATAAGCCGACTCAGACGGAGTAGTACATGTCGAATTCGACAGGGTGGGTGGTCATGTTCAAGCGCTCCACATCTTCGCGCTTGAGCTCGATGTAGGCATCGATCATGTCTTCAGTGAAGACGCCGCCGGCGGTCAGGAATTCGCGGTCCGCCTCGAGTGCATCCAATGCCATTTCCAGGCTGGAGGCGACCGTCGGGATGTCCGCTGCTTCTTCTGCGGGCAGGTCGTAAAGATCCTTGTCCGCAGCATCGCCGGGGTGGATCTTGTTCTGAATGCCGTCAATGCCCGCCATCAGCATGGCTGCGAACGCCAGGTAAGGGTTGGCGGTCGGGTCGGGGAACCGGACCTCAACACGCTTGCCCTTCGGCGAAGGCTCGTAGGGAATACGAATTGACGCCGATCGGTTGCGCGCGGAGTACGCGAGCATCACGGGAGCCTCGAAACCCGGCACCAAGCGCTTGTAGCTGTTGGTGGAGGCATTGGTGAAGGCGTTCAACGCGCGAGCGTGCTTGATGATGCCGCCGATGTAGTAGAGCGCGGTATCGGACAAGCCTGAATAGCCGTCGCCAGCAAAGGCGTTATCACCGCCTTTGGCAATAGACTGGTGAACGTGCATGCCGGAACCGTTGTCACCGACCAGAGGCTTGGGCATAAAGGTGGCGGTCTTTCCGTAGGCGTGAGCGACGTTCAATACGCAGTACTTCATGATCTGCACCTCGTCCGCCTTGGATACCAAGGTGTTGAACTTGACGCCGATCTCGCACTGGCCGGCAGTGCCCACCTCGTGATGGTGAACCTCAACTTCGAGGCCCATCTGCTCCATCGCCGAACACATTGCGGCGCGAATATCATGCAGCGAGTCAACGGGGGGCACAGGGAAGTAGCCGCCTTTGACTCTAGGTCGGTGACCCGTGTTGCCGTCTTCAAAGTCGAGGTTGGATGACCAGGCTGCTTCCTCAGAGTTGATCGCGTAGCTGGCGCCACTCATGTCGGCATTCCACTTCACGTCGTCAAATACAAAGAACTCGGGCTCGGGGCCAAAGAAAGCGGTGTCGCCTAAACCGGTTGACGCGAGATACGCCTCAGCCTTCTTGGCAATGCTGCGTGGATCGCGGTCATAGCCCTGCATGGTGGACGGTTCGACAATGTCGCAGCGCAGGATTACGGTCGGATCATCGGTGAAGGGATCGAGAATGGCAGTGCTGTCGTCAGGCATGAGGATCATGTCCGACTCGTTGATGCCCTTCCATCCGGAAATCGACGAGCCATCGAACATCTTGCCGCCCTCAAAGAAATCCTCGTCCACTACACTGGCAGGGATCGAGACATGCTGCTCCTTCCCTTTGGTATCGGTGAATCGTAGGTCCACCCAGCGAACATCGTTTTTGCTGATTAAATCGAGCGTGCGCTCTGACATGTCGTTCTCCTTCAATAGTCACTTCCCCAGCACTTACTGGGCGGTAAAAATCAGAAAGTGCATGGGCACCGGCTGAGCCAATAAAATAGTGCAAGGTCTGTGCCAACTTTGCGCCATTGGCTAGTTGCCGCTAAACCGTTGTTTTTATTTGAGAAGTGGCGACACCTGCCGGCAACGAGCAAAGCCTAATGCACCATAATAGAGCTTATTGCCCATTAATTGCACCTAAATAGTGCAAAAACGGGTAGGCAGGGCTGGGGCAGGAAGTAAACCAGTTTGCCTGCGCTGGTGTACACTCCGCGCGCGCTGACGCACCCCCTTATCTCTAGAAGCTCGGAATGGTTATGAAAGCACTCCGCAACATCGCGATTATTGCCCACGTAGACCACGGCAAAACCACTTTGGTGGATTGCCTCTTGCGGCAGTCGGGCACGCTGGATCGAAAGAACGCTGGCGCCGAGCGCATCATGGATTCGAATGACCAGGAGCGCGAGCGTGGCATCACGATTTTGGCAAAGAACACTGCCATTAGCTGGAATGACTACCGCATCAACATAGTCGACACACCCGGACACGCGGATTTTGGTGGTGAGGTGGAGCGCGTGTTGTCGATGGTGGACTCAGTGCTGCTCTTGGTCGATGCGGTGGACGGACCGATGCCCCAGACCCGTTTCGTCACGGCTAAAGCTTTTGAACGCGGGCTCAACCCGATCGTCGTGGTCAATAAGGTCGATCGCCCAGGCGCGCGGCCCGACTGGGTGGTGGATCAGGTTTTTGATCTGTTTGATACCCTGGGCGCTACGGAAGAGCAGCTCGACTTCCCCGTAATATATGCATCGGCCATCAATGGCGTGGCTGGCGAGGACTTCGAGGACATGGCGGCGGATATGTCGCCGCTGTTTCAGGCTATCGTCGACAAAGTGGCGCCGCCCGAGGTGAATGCAGACGGTGCCTTGCAGCTGCAGATCTCCGCGCTCGATTACAACAGCTACGTCGGCGTCATTGGCGTCGGTCGAGTCACGCGGGGCGTGGTAACGCCCAACACTACCGTGGCAGTAGTGGATCGCGAAGGTCAGAGCCGCAGTGGTAAGATCCTCCAGGTCATGGGGTATTTGGGTCTGGAACGGGTCGAGGCTGATCGCGCCGAGGCGGGGGATATCGTCTGTGTCACCGGTATCGACGCGCTCAATATCTCGGACACGCTTTGTGACCCTGCCGCACCCGAGGCACTCCCGGCGCTCACAGTCGATGAACCGACGGTGAGCATGACTTTCCAAGTCAACGATTCGCCCTTTGCCGGCCGCGAGGGCAAGTACGTGACGTCGCGCAACATCAAGGAGCGACTGGAGCGGGAGCTCATCCACAATGTGGCGCTGCGCGTGGAGCAGGGGGACAGCCCTGACAAGTTCAAGGTCTCGGGCCGCGGCGAGCTCCATCTCTCGGTGCTGATTGAAAATATGCGCCGAGAGGGTTTTGAGCTCGGTGTATCGCGACCCGAGGTCATCCAGAAAGAAATCGACGGCAAATTATGTGAGCCCTATGAGCAGCTCGTGATCGACTGCGAGGAGGCACATCAAGGGGGTGTGATGGAGGAGCTGGGTCTGCGCCGGGCGGAGCTCCAGAACCTGATTACCGATGGTGCTGGCCGGGTACGGCTCGAATTTATTGTGCCTGCCCGCGGCTTGATTGGCTTTCGCTCGCAGTTTCTGACGCTGAGTTCGGGTTCGGGGATCATGACCCACGTGTTTGATCACTACGGCCCAGTGGCAAAGTCCGAGCTGGCCGTGCGTAACAACGGCGTGCTGGTCTCAATGGTGTCGGGCAAGACGCTGGCCTATGCGCTATATAGCCTGCAGGAGCGCGGCAGGCTTTTCATTGAGCCTAATGTTGATGTCTATGAAGGCCAGATTATGGGCCTGCACAGCCGCGGGAACGATCTGGTGGTCAATCCGACCAAGGCCAAGCAGCTGACCAATGTCCGCGCATCAGGCACGGACGAGGCCGTCATTCTGACTCCGCCGGTGCTGCACAGTTTGGAGCAGGCGCTCGAGTTTATCGATGAAGACGAGCTGGTTGAGGTCACTCCTGACAGCATCCGCCTGCGCAAAAAGCTGTTGCTTGAACACGAGCGTAAGCGCGCTTCGCGCAAAGCCGCCTGAGGCCTATACACACCGGGTGCAATCCGTTTTCGGGTCAGCGTGATCTCAACATCTCGATGTGGGGAATATCATCCTCGAGATAGGGTTCGCTTGTCACCGCAAAATCCAGTGACTCATAAAAGGGCTGCAAATAGGCCTGGGCACTGAGGCGCACTGTCGGCCATCGCGCATCACAGAATGCCAGTGCCATGTCCATCAGGTCCCGGCCCAGCCCGAGGCCCCGATAATCGTTGCGGATGGCAACTCTGCCGATGGAGCATTCGTTGTAGGCCACCCCTGGAGGCGAAACTCGCAGGGTGCCGATCAGCGCGCCCTGATGCGTCAGTTCCAGATGCCAGCACAGCGGGTCCTTGTCGTCGACCTCCTGGTAGGGACAGGTTTGTTCGACGACAAATATCTCCGTGCGCAGGCTCAGCACCCGATGCCACTCTGGCCCGCTAAACACCGCAAAGTGTCGCCAGCGCCAGACCAGCTCATTGCGAAGCATTTCCGGATTGAGCGCCATGGAGAGTCTCCTCAACCCATCAAAGCGTTGGTTACGTGGTCTTCCCGTATGGGGGTGCGTTAGGATACCCCGATTGAGATGACAGGGTGACGCACGCTGCCGACCCCGCCGCCTCCAGAGAGAGCCCCATTACGATGACAGACATGATGCAGCCCTCGGTCGACGTTGAGCAGCTGTCCCTGCGTGACTATGCAGAGAAAGCCTATCTCGACTACTCGATGTACGTGATTCTCGACCGTGCCCTGCCGCACATTGGCGACGGCCTTAAGCCGGTGCAGCGCCGCATTGTGTATGCGATGAGTGAGCTCGGGCTAAAGGCCTCGGCGAAATACAAAAAGTCGGCGCGCACAGTGGGGGATGTCATTGGCAAGTTCCATCCACACGGCGACAGCGCGGCTTATGAGGCGATGGTGTTGATGGCGCAGGATTTCTCCTACCGCTACCCACTGATCGACGGGCAGGGGAATTGGGGCTCGCCGGATGATCCCAAATCATTCGCCGCCATGCGCTACACCGAATCGCGACTGACGGCTTACGCCGATGTGCTCTTGTCGGAGCTCGGTCAGGGAACGGTGGATTGGCAGCCTAACTTCGACGGCACCCTCGAAGAGCCCACCGTATTGCCTGCGCAGGTGCCCAATCTGCTGCTCAATGGCACAACCGGTATTGCTGTCGGTATGGCGACAGACATTCCTCCCCACAACCTCAAAGAAGTCGTCGCGGCCACCATCCTTCTCCTGGACTCACCCAAGGCAACCGTCTCAGACCTGTGTAAGCACATCAAAGGGCCTGACTTTCCGACAGAAGCCGAAATCATTACTCCGGCAGACGAGCTCAAAACCCTTTACGAGACGGGCCGTGGTGCGTTGCGTGTGCGAGCGGCCTATGCCATCGAGGACGGTGCGGTCGTGATTCACGCGCTGCCCTATCAGGTCTCGGGCGCCAAGGTATTGGAGCAGATCGCGGCGCAGATGCAGGCCCGCAAACTGCCGATGGTGTCGGATTTGCGCGACGAGTCTGATCATGAGCACCCCACTCGGTTGGTGCTAGTGCCCCGGTCCAATCGCATCGATGTCGACGGGGTCATGAGCCATCTTTTTGCTACCACCGATCTTGAGCGCACTTATCGGGTGAACCTCAATGTGATTGGCATCGACGGCCGGCCGGCGGTGAAGTCTCTGGTCACCATCCTCAAAGAGTGGTTGGCGTTCAGAAAGACGACGGTCAAACGCCGTTTGCAGCATCGATTGGAGCGGGTGGAGCGTCGGCTTCATATTCTTGAGGGTTACCTCGTTGCGTTTCTGAACATTGACGAGGTCATCCGCATTATCCGCGAGGAGGAAGAGCCCAAAGCGGTGCTTATGAAAACCTTCAAGATCTCCGATGTGCAGGCAGAAGCCATCCTTGATCTGAAGCTGCGTAACCTCGCCAAGCTTGAAGAAATGAAAATCCGAGGCGAGCAGGATGAGCTCGCGGAAGAGCGCGACGGGTTGAAGAAAACGCTGGGCAGTGATGCGCGGCTCAAGACCTTGATCAAGCGCGAGCTGAAAGCGGTGGTTGAGACCCACGGGGACGATCGACGGGCGCCGCTTACCGAGCGCGAGGAGGCGAAGGCCTTCAGTGAGCTGGAGCTCACCACGGCCGATCCGCTGACGATTGTGTTGTCCGAGAAGGGCTGGATTCGCGCCGCCAAGGGCCACGACATCGACCCTGCGGCGCTGAGTTACAAATCGGGTGATGGTTTCCGCTTTGCCGCCCGGGGTAAATCGAACCTGCCGACGGTGGTGCTCGACTCGACAGGCAGGGCCTACACCTTACCCACGCATCAGTTGCCCTCGGCCCGTGGTCAGGGGGAGCCCCTCACCGGGCGCATCAACCCGCCATCCGGTGCCACCTTTGAGGGGCTCTTAACTGGTGCAGAGGGAGACCGCTACCTGTTGGCGAGTGACGCAGGCTACGGGTTCGTGGTCCAGTTCGGCCAGCTGCAGGCGAAAAACAAGGCCGGCAAGGCGGTGCTCACATTGCCCAAGGGCGCACAGGTGTTGCCACCGGCAGCTATTGCAGAAGGGGAAGAGCCGCTGGTGGTGGTGGCGACCAATGAGGGACGCATGCTGGTATTCCCGTTGGCAGAGCTGCCGGAGATGGCGCGTGGCAAGGGCAACAAATTGATTGGCATCCCTTCTGCACGGGCGGCGGCGCGGGAAGAGTTTGTGGCCGGACTCTGCGTGGTGACTGAGGGCGATACACTTCAGGTGACTTCGGGTGGGCACTACCGCAACTTCAAGTGGTCGGAGCTGGAGCACTTCCGTGGGGAGCGTGGGCGCCGGGGCAGTAAGTTACCGAAGGGCTATCAGCGTGTGACGCGTCTGGAAGTGGTGGCGGACTGACCCGCTTGCCTGACTGACTGCTAAAAAGGCAGAAACCCCTGCGGCGTGTCGTCGTCGCTGGGCGTGATGGCACGCTGCAGAATAAGCAGTTGCCGCTCGAGCAGATCGAGGTGGCTGCCACTGATATCGCCGAGCGCCATCCACTGCTCGTCGATGACATCAATGCCAATTCGCGTGGTCAGACCGGTATCTTCCGCCGCTCGAGACGACAGCAAGATGCCATCAAGATCCTGCTGGGCGAGCGCCAATAAGTCATCCAGCGTTGCCTGGGTATAGAGGCCAGGGTAGATATCTTCGTCATCGCCGCGCCCCAGTTCACTGATCCCGATCGCCATGCCGGGGGTAAACGAGAGCCGCTCCTGCTTCTCGGCAATCTCGCTGCAGCGGGACAATAGCCAGGCGCAACTTGCGGCGCGTAAAACCGGTGAACCCGCGGCATGAGATCCCGAGAAATAGATCGCGAGACCAAACTGACGGGCCACACTGAGATCCCCGCCGTAAAAACCGGCGCTCCCGTAAGCCATGCGATGCAGGCTGGAGACATAGCCCTGCAGACGAGACTCATCGAGGGTGTCGAGGTAGGCGGGTAAGTGTTTGAGCGCGATACAGAGAATCGCGGTGTCGCTGTAATGCGCCTCATCTGGCTCCTCGATGTCACGGGACTTCAGCAAGTCCAGCGGCAGCGCGTTGATGCGATCCCGCAACTTGTGCACCTCATTGACATAGGTTGAGCCTTCTTCTGTGATGGCATCCAGCTGGGCAACGGCCTCGCTGATGTTACTGGCCAGTCGCTGACCCATGGGCCTTGTCAGGGCGAACACCGCGGTGCTCAGGAGCACAGACAGCGCGATCAAACCCCAGACCAGGGTTTCTCTCGCTGCGCGTTGTTCGGCCAAATCCAGATACAGCTCAACGCTTCCCGCGGTATTGCCATCGATCAGCACCGGATAGCGGTGTGCATCGGTATCCGTCGGTATGGTGCCTCGGGTGGCGATCTCCAGACCGTCTATATCGAGCACTCTCGCCGCAGCGAACAGGGTTTGGTCGGTGTAGAACTGGAGCTCGGCGACCAATCGCAGCCGGTCCCCTGTGGCCAACTCCGCGCTGGCGCGACTGGCGAGCTGTCGCACGGCGGCGTCGGCATGCTCTGCCAGCGTCGCGTTCTGAATGGACTGCGTTGATTGCGCGGCGACCCCAACCAGGGTCAAGGTGGCCAGCAAACAACAACCTGCTGCCGCGAGCGCCAGTTGCTGCGACAGCGGCTGATTGCGCAAACGTTGCAATAGTTGTTCCAAAGAGAATCTCCGGTGGCGCCGCGATCAGTATAAACTCACGTCATGCCGCTGTCGGGTGAGAGCGGCACATCTTCTGCGACCTGACAGAGAACTCAGTGGTGAATGCGACACACATGATTGTGCTGATGGTGCCCCGGGGAGCGGCACTGGAGGTCGATCGGGTCGCTGACGTTGCTCAGGCGGCCGGTGCGGACGTCATTGAGACACGCGCCGTACCGGTGCCGGTGACATTGTCTGATCGTCGCACTGTCCACAACCTGCTCGTCAGAAGCGCCGATACCGAAGGGCTCTCCTCAAAGCTGCGAGACCTATCTGATGTACATGGCGTCGACATCGCACTGCAGCCGCGTGCGGCGCGCTGTCAGTCCTATCGGCTGGCGGTCTTTGATATGGACTCCACGCTCATTGACTGCGAGGTCATCGATGAGCTCGCGGCGAAGGCAGGCGTTGGTCAAGCCGTCGCCGAGATCACCGCTCAAGCCATGCGCGGCGAGCTCGATTTTGACGAGAGTTATCGCACCCGCCTTGCGCTGCTAGAAGGCCTCGATGCCCGCGCAGTCGAGGAATTGGCTGACCGGCTGCCGGTGAAAGAGGGCCTGCGGGAAATGACCACCACCCTCAAGGCACAGGGCATGACGCTGGCGATTTTCTCCGGCGGCTTTATGCCGATCGCAGAGCGATTGAAGGCGGACTACGGCTTTGATGAAGTGGTGGCGAATACGCTGGAAATCGCATCCGGTAAAGTCACCGGCAGAGTGGTGCCACCTATCGTTAATCGAGAACACAAGGCGGTAGCCTTACAGGCCCTCGCCACCCGCCTCGGTATTAGCGTGGATGCCTGCATTGCGGTGGGTGACGGCGCCAACGATCTCGACATGATGGCGATGGCAGGGTTGGGTGTCGCGTTTCATGCGAAGCCCGCGGTGCGCGCCGCGAGCCCCATTGAGGTGACCCACTGTGGTCTCGATGGGGTGTGTTACTTGCTGGGCAGCGAGGGCGAATTCGCCGGCACCTGAGCCTCACGCTCCCAACGTCCGATGATGCCCCGGAATCACGCCCTAAGGTATGATCGCGTTTTTGTTCGACGGGTCATCCACGATGCCAAACTTTTCAACCAACGAATTCAAGCCCGGCCTGAAGGTCATGCTCGACGGCGAGCCTTGTTCCATCCTAGAGAACGAGTTCGTCAAGCCCGGGAAGGGGCAGGCGTTCAATCGGGTCAAACTGCGCAACCTGAAGTCCGGACGGGTCTGGGAGCGGACCTTCAAGTCAGGAGATACCCTCGAGGGTGCCGATGTCATGGATGTGGATCTCGAGTATTCCTACACCGACGGCGAGTTTTGGCACTTTATGGATCCTTCCACCTACGAGCAGTACGGTGCTGATCGTGATGCAGTGGGTGAGGCTGAGAAGTGGCTCAAAGAGCAGGAGCGGTATGAGATCACGCTCTATAACGGTGCGCCGCTGGCGGTTACACCGCCCAACTTCATCGAGCTGGAAATCACCGAAACCGACCCGGGCCTCAAGGGCGATACGGCCCAGGGCGGTAGCAAGCCCGCTACTCTGAGTACCGGGGCGGTGGTGCGGGTGCCGCTGTTCATCACCGAGGGTGAGGTGATTCGCGTGGATACCCGCACCGGCGAATACGTGAGTCGCGCCAGTAAAAGCTGAGCCGCGAGTGAACGGCCCTTGAGTAACTGACTGGTGAGTCAATGGTCACCCTCGGCGTCGCCGGAGAGCCTCGCCGCGAGGGCAAACTTACTCCAAGAGCTAAGACGCTTTTTCCACGATCGCGGCGTTCTGGAAGTCGAGACCCCACTGCTCTCGCAAGGCACTGTCCCGGACCCTGGCATCGATGTTTTTAGATTGCCGGGAGGGGGCGACGAGCCGGACAGGTATCTGCAAACCTCACCGGAAAGCGCGATGAAGCGCCTTCTGGCCGCCGGCTCAGGCGATATTTTTCAGATCTGTAAAGCCTTTCGTCAGGGTGAGGCGGGCCGTCACCATAACCCTGAGTTCACCCTGCTTGAGTGGTATCGGGTGGGCTGGGACCACGCTGCTTTGATGCGTGAGGTCGCCGAGTTGCTGGGCACGGTTTTGAACTTGGATGGTTGGCAGGTTTGGCCCTACCGGGCGCTGTTTATCGAGCTCCTCGGCGTGGATCCTCTGGATGAGCAAACCAGTCTGACAACCCTCAAGGATCTCGCCCAATCCCGGGTCGGCTCCGTACCGGAGGGTCTCGACCGCGATGCGGTACTCGATCTACTTATGAGCCACTGTATCGAGCCCGGGATCAGTGATTGGGGGGTGGTGTTCATCGCCGACTTCCCCCCGTCGCAGGCGGCCATGGCGCGCTCTGTCTCTGTAGACGATGCCGACGTAGCCGCGCGCTTTGAGTGTTATGTGCACGGCCAAGAGCTGGCCAACGGGTACTGGGAGCAAGTCGACGCCGATGCGCTTTCTGCCCAGCTGCAGGCCGAGAACGCGCGGCGGCAGCAGCGCGGGCTGCCGGAGCGGCCGATTGATGAACGCCTGCTGGCGGCGCACCGTCATGGGCTGCCCGAATGTGCGGGCGTGGCGCTGGGTGTGGACCGGTTACTCGCCGTGAAGTTGGGCGCTGAGAGTCTAGGCGAGATCATCAGTTTTGGTTGGGATGGCGCCTGACCCTTGGTGCATTCCCCAGTGACTATCTCCCAGTGCCCTTGCTGAGTAAGACTTTGCAGCGCCTATGTTTGGGCTGGCGCCACCGCCGCGATTAACGGGCCGTAGATCTCGATAAATTCCTTGGGCGGCCTTTTTGGGGCGCCGGTGGATATTTCGATACAGACAAATTCCAGCGCGCCACGAAAAACCGTTTCTTCGGTCTGCTCGCAGACCACCTGCAGTCGGCGTGTCATTTTCATCTTGCCCGCCCAGTCGGTAATCCAGGTACCGATTACTAACTGATCCCCCTCTCGGGTCGCCTTCAGGTAGTCGTACTCGGCATGTGTCAGTGCCATGGCGCGGTCGAGGCGCTGGTAGTCCTCAGCACCCAGCCCAACCGCTGTTGTATGCGCCCACGCGGCCTCCATACACCACTCCACGTAGTGGGTGTTGCGGGTGTGGGCGAGCGCGTCGATATGCTCGGCCTGAACGGTGACCGGCCACAAAAAGGGGTCGGCAAAATCCCACAGCGGCGCGGTCATGCGCTGGCTGCCTCGACGCGGGGTTGCGCAATCATCAGATAGCCGAAGATCACGGCCAGCAGCGGGCAAATGAGATTGAACAGTGCATAAGGCGCATACTCGAAGGTGGCAACCCCCAGCGTCGCTGCCATGAAAGCGCCACAGGTGTTCCAGGGGATCAATACCGAGGTAAGGGTGGCGGAGTCTTCGAGCGTGCGGGAGAGACTCAGTCGACTGAGCCCGCGGTCATCGTAGGCGGGCGTGAACAGCCGGCCGGGCAGCGTGATGGCGAGAAACTGATCGGCAGCCAGCACGTTGGTAATGAACCCGCCCCCCACGGTAGCGAGTATTAGGTCGCCAGTGCGCTTTACGCCACACAGGACCTGATCAAGCAGCTGGCGCAGAATGCCGGTGCTATCTAGCATCCCGCCAAAGGTCATTGCGGTGAGAATCAAAAAGATGGTGTTCAGCATGCTGGCCAAGCCGCCCTTGTCGAGCAGCTTGCTGAGTTCGCCCATACTCTCGGGTGATTGATAGCCTGAGAACAGCGCCATCCATAACCCCTGAACCAGCGGTGCCGGTGACTCCGGGTGAGCAGCAAGCGCCAGCGCGCGCACGACATCGGTTTGAAACGCGGCGGCATAAAGTGTGCCCGAAAGGGTGCAGATGAGAATGGCGGGGTAGGCAGGTACCCGGAAATAGATCAGCGCCAGCATCAGCACCAGCGGTGAGAGTACCCAGGGAGAAATGGCGAACTGGCTGGCCAGTGCAGCGCGGATCTCGGCGATGTTGTCGGGAGTGGCGGCGCCCTCGCTGCCAATGAAGGAAAAAATCACCAGCGCTGCGATAAAGGCGGGCAGGGTCGTCCAGAGCATGTTTTTGATGTGCTCAAACAGATCAACCCCCACCGCCGCCGCGGCCAGATTGGTGGTGTCTGAGAGCGGCGAGAGCTTGTCGCCAAAATAGGCGCCGGAGATCACCGCGCCGGCCGTGATGGCGGGCGACAGCGAGTAGGTGGTCGCGATGCCCATCAGGCCGATGCCCAGCGTGCCCGCGACGGTCCAGGAGCTGCCGAGACTCAATGAGGCCAGCGCGCAGATGATGGCAGACGCCGCGTAAAAGAAGCCGGGGTCCAGCAGCTGCACCCCGTAATAGATCATGCCCGGTACGGTGCCACTGATAATCCAGCCGCCTATCAGCGCGCCTACAGAGAGCAGAATCATCATCGGCATGATAGAGACGGTAATCGCCCCAACCATGCCCTCCTGAATCGCCTGCCAACTCATGCCGCGGCGCCAGCCCACCAGCATGGTCGCCGCCGAGGCAATAATCAGTGCAACTTGGTTGGGTCCGTAGGATGCGTCCGAGCCAAACAGCCCTACCGAGGCGGAGAGGAGTAAAACCAGCAGCGCGATCGGCGCGAGGGACAGCAGCATAGGCGGTAGATCAGGCGGGGCGGTACCCCGGCTTGGTCATGGTGATTTGGTAGGTGCCAATAATGCGCTCGCGGAACCCCCCCTCGCAATAGCTGAGGTAGTAGCGCCACATATTGATAAACCGATCGTCAAAGCCCATCCCGCGCACCTGATCAAGCTTCTCAAGGAAACCGTCGTGCCAGGCATTCAGTGTATCCGCGTAGTCCCGGGTGATATCGCGGAGATTGGCCATCTGCATATCGGTCATGCGTGCCAGCGCATCGCTGATGACCGTCAGTGAGGGCAGGCATCCGCCCGGGAAAATATAACGCTTGATGAAGTCCACCGAGTCGCGCGCCTGCTCATAGCGTTGCTCGGTCATGGTAATGGCCTGAATGACGGCTTTGCCGTGCGGTTTCAACAGTCGACTGACCGTTTGAAAGTAGGTGTCGTAGAACTGGTGCCCGACGGCCTCGATCATCTCGATGGACACCAGCTTGTCGAATTTGCCGGTGAGGTCGCGGTAATCATCGAACAGCACCGTAATGCGGTCTTGCAGGCCGCGTTTGGCGACGGCATCGACCGTGTAGTCGAACTGCTCCCGGGAGATCGTTGTGGTCGTGACCCGGCAGTCATAGTGCTCGGCGGCATAAATCGCCATGCCACCCCAGCCTGTGCCAATCTCGACCAGGTGGTCCTCTGGCTTGAGCTCAAGGTCCTCGCAAATCAAGTGGAGCTTGTGTTGTGAGGCGGTAGCGAGATCACTCTGCGGCGTCGGGAAGACCGCCGATGAGTACATCATGCTGGGGTCAAGGAAGAGTGAGAAAAAATCATTACCCAGGTCGTAGTGGGCGGAGATATTCTCCCGGGACCGCGAGGCGGTATTGCGCCGCGCCCAATGGCTCAGCTTTAACGCGGTTTTTGCGAGCAGGTTCTGCCGATCTGACATGGCGCCCAACATGGCCAAGTTGGCGCTGAACGCGCGGGTCACCGCCGTGAGATCAGGGCTGCTCCACAATCCTTCGATGTAGGTTTCGCCAGCCGCGATGCCGCCGCCAGTGAGAATGCGTCGATAGAGGTCAGTGTCATGAACGTGCACTTCTGCATGGGGTGCGGCGGGATCGGTATTTGAGCCAAAGACCAGTGTCTCGCCCTGCTCTTTGAGCGTGAGGGATCCCACCTGAAGCTTGGCCAACACTTTCAGCATTAGCGAGCGCGCCAGCCCACCGCGCTTCTCCGGAAACAGCATGGGTAACTTGGAGATGTTTTTGACGCTGTATTCGCTCATGTGGACCCTCTCTCTTCTACCGCGTGGAGTCGACGGTTACGTCAGTGCGTTCGCTTCGGATGAGCATGCAGGCTGACGCCTTTTAAAAACAGGCGCAAGGCCTCCCAGTAGATACCGGCGGCGACCTTCATGGTCATGAACGGGTAGGCAAGGATTGCCCGGCGGGCGCTGCGAGCCGTAAGCGGCTCTGCGGCGAGAGACAGCACGGCATCAAAAATACGCTGGCCCTCCTCGAAAAGCGCAATCTGAATGCTGAGGTCATCCCCCGGCACATTGCTGTACCAGCGGTAGGTCATGTTCATCGGATTGAAGGGTGACACGTGGAGCGCTTTCTGGAACTCCGTCGCCAGAGGCTGGTCGGCGTCGGGCGCTTCGAGCACGTAGCTATGGCGCTCACCCCAGGGGGTATTAGTCACCTCTGCGACCACGAACTGCAGCTGCTCCCCCGCTGCGTCGTAGCAGTAATAAACGGCAATCGGGTTGTTCTGGTAGCCGAAGTATCGCCAGTTGGCTAACAGATAAATCGGCCCCGCGTGATCTTTCCCCGTTTCTCCCTTAATGCGTTGGCGAACCGCGTCAGCCAGCGGTATCTCAGGTGCGCCTAAAAAATCGCTTCGCAGGAAACGTGCGGGTGCCCATCGCTTGGCCGACCATAAGGGCAGGCGTGCCGTCAGTTCAGGGAGTGTTTCCAGCTCGACGAAGGGCATGAACACCTTGTAGGAGAAGGCGTGTTTCTTGGGGGAGTAGCGGGCGTGGCGGAGCGTGCCCGAGTAGAGTTTGGCCGTCACGCCGCCATTTGCGCGGCCGCGCACAGGCTCTCTGCCACGCGCAGGCCGCTGCTCAGACCGTCTTCGTGGAAACCATTTTGCCAGTACGCGCCGCAGAACCATGTGCTGTTTTGCCCGTTGATGTCGCCCCACCTTTGCTGGGCTTCCATACCCGCCAGTGTGAACTGCGGGTGGGCGTAATTAAAGCGGCCGAGGATGCGGTGGGGGTTGATCGAGGCGGTGTCGTTGAGCGTCACACAGAAGGTCTCGGGTGCATCCAGGCCCTGCAGAATGTTCATGTTGTAGGTGACGGTGGCGCGACCGTTGCCGGGCTTCAAACGGTAGTTCCAGCTCGACCAGGCGCGCCGGGTCTTCGGTAGCAGGCGTGTGTCAGTGTGCAGGATCACCTCGTTGTCCCGGTAGGGCAGCGCCCCGAGGACCGCCTTTTCTGACTCTGTCGGGTCGCCAAGCATGCCGAGGGCTTCGTCTGAGTGGGTGGCGATCACGACCTCATCAAACTCGCGCTGCAGGCCGTTGGTGAAGTGCACCACCACCGGTTTGCCGGGCGGACGAAGGATCTTTTCGACCCGCATGCGCGTGCGAATGGCATCTGAGAACCGCTGTGTGAGCGGTGCGAGATATTCCCGGCTGCCACCCTCAACCACGCGCCACTGCGGCCTGTTCTTCAGCGACAGCAAACCGTGGTTGCGAAAAAAGCGGATGAAGAACTCGACCGGAAAGTCCTGCGCGTCCTCAAAGTCAGCCGACCAAATCGCGGAGGTCATGGCCAGCAAATAGCTGCGGCTGAAGTGTGCGCTGAAGCCGTGACGGACGAGATACTCGCCAAGTGTCTGATCCTGGGGAAGCTTGCCGCTTTCCAAGTCAGCAACCGCGAGTTTGTTAAAGCGCAGGATCTCTCTGATCATGTTGAGAAAGCTGGGCGAAAGCAGATTGCCGCGCTGCGCGAACAGGGTATTGAGATTGTTGCCGGCGTACTCAAGGCCGCTTGTTTCGTCGCAGACTGAAAAACCCATCGAGGTTGGCTTGCTCGCGACTCCGAGCTCACTGAACAAATCGATCATGTTCGGGTAGTTGCGGTCGTTATAGACGATAAAGCCGGTGTCGACCGCGAAGCGTCGGGTGCCAATTTGCACGTCATAAGTGGCGGTGTGGCCACCGATCCGGTCGCGGGCTTCGAAGATGTCGACACGGTGGCCGCGTTTGACAAGTTGGTGAGCGCATCCCAGCCCGGAGATGCCCGCTCCAATGACTGCAATGTGCATCGCTGACGACCTCCGGCCACCAGACAGGGAATGGATGTAGCTGTTACGGCCCCCACAGAGCGGCGGATCAGGTGCAATAGTCAGCCCTTGACAGTCGCCTGAGGGCTCAAATCCGCAGGAAATAAGCTGCTGCGCAAGGTATCAAGGTGTTGCCACTGGGTGTATCCTGTCGGACCGGGATAATGGTTTGACCTTTCATGGCAAACAATAAAGACGCAGGTAACGCTCCTGCGGCGAATGGCAACGGGAAGTGGAATGTCCCGACCGGCCGCCGCACAGATGAGTGGAGCACAGCACTGGTGCTG
>CBFHIW010000051.1:0-20220 GCA_965656065.1 Luminiphilus sp.
TAAGAGGCCTCTGCGTACCATCCCCTAGCTAATGGAACCCTCACAAAAGCGGTCAGGTCTACCTGTTCGCCGCCGAAAGCACTGGGATTGGTAACCGGCGCCGGGTAAGGAAAAGCAGGTATCGGCACACGCAGCGACGCATCCTCCCCATCAATATCGTCACGCCAACGGTAATCCAGTCGAACGCCAGGTGTGAAGGCAGACGCGCCCTTCCACATCAACCAGCCTCCCAGACTGGCCTTGTTGCCGAGCCGGTAGTCTCGGTCGTTTTCACCGGTTCTCAGGGTAAAGCTGCCATCAACGCCCCAGTCCCACTGCGCCTCATATTTTCGAAAACTCACGAACAACGGGAAGTCCCAAGTACCGGAGCCCAGCTGCATGGTGTAAGGCAGTTGCTGGTTGCCCGGCGCCCTGGGCGTGTCGCCCTCTTCGTCGATTGACCCGGTTGGCATGCTCACACCGGCACCGATTTTCCAAAGACTGTTGAGTGACTGACTCACCGTCGAATCGACCACCAAAGCAATATCACCAACGCCCTCTGAACTGATATTGAAGGCGTCATAGCCCGGAATAATCGAGATGTGATCGGTGCTCTGCATGACAAAGGGCAACTGCGCGCGAAGCGTTGTCGCCTGCGTCAGGTCATAGGCAACCCGAATCGCGTGCACTTCCTGCGTGATTTCAGTGGGCACCACGGGGTAATTATTTTCAGTACGCGTGTCGACGCCGGGGGTGAACAGCACCTCATCATAGGAGACGCTGTGGGTACCCAGGTAATACTCGTCGTATTCAGAGATCGCATAGGTATAAGACAGATGCCAGCGATTTTGCGTCTCGGTACGATCCGCTTCACTGACAACGTTGGCGTCGAATAACTCCTCAATCGAGAGATCCAGCAGGTCAGTCGGCACCGTCTGCGCCCATGCTCCCGCATGAAAACTACCTGCAAAAAAAACGCCCGTTAACACAGCTGCACACCGCGCCCAACTCACCTTTGTCGCTCTCATATCACACCTCGCGTCTTCACCTTCAGCTAACTCCCTGCTTCTTTTCCAGACAAGCATCCAAGACTTCCCTCAAATCCTCCGTTCTGATCGGCTTGGTCAGGTAATCGACCATGCCTTCAGCCATATACCGCTCGCGATCTCCGCTCATGGCGTGCGCGGACAAACCGACAATGTCGCAGCCCGCGTGCAAGCCCTCGCCAGACTGAAGAGTGCGTATTTGACGTGTCGCCTCTAGCCCGTCCATCTCCGGCATCTGGATATCCATCAAAATAAGATCAAACTTGCGTGCTTTGAATGCCTCGACTGCTTCCAGTCCGTTGGCCGCGACGGCAATCTCAATACCCCACTTAGCGAGCAGCTCTCGAATAATGAACTGATTCACCTCTGAGTCCTCTGCCACCAGCACCTGTAAATCGTAGGTAACGGGCAACGGATACTCTGTCGCACCCGCGGTGGGTGCAGAAGCTGAAGCGGCTGGATTCGTCAGGCGCTCTAATCTCGCTGACTCTTTATCGTGGGCGCCATGCCTCGGCATATCTGCTGCCAACTCTTGCAAGGTGGTGTCTCCAGGCACCTCCATGGGCAGTTCAACCCAGAACAGACTGCCCTCCCCATGCCGGGACTCGAAGCCGATTCGTCCACCCATCAGGCGAACCAACTGGTCGGTAATAGCCAGCCCCAACCCGGTGCCACCATGGGCGCGGGTGAGACTGACATCGGCCTGATAAAACTCACCGAAAATACGCGTTTGATCATCGGGATGAATACCCGGCCCGGTGTCAGCCACCGTAAAGCGGAAGTGCTCTCCCTTATCCGTGTCGGTGAGGCCCGCTGTGACCGTAATACTGCCCTCATCGGTAAATTTCACCGCGTTGCCAATCAGATTGAGCAGGATTTGCCGTATGCGACCGGGATCACCGACCACGACTGCAGGCACCTCGGAGTCAACAGTAAAGCTCAGCGCCAACCCTTTTTGCGATGCGGGCTCTGAAAACAGCGCCTCGATCGAGCTCAAACTGTCTCGGAGGCTAAACGCAGATCGTCCCAGCTTGAGTCGTCCCGCCTCAATCTTGGTGAAATCGAGAATGTCGTCAATGATGAGCAGCAATGCATCCGCCGAGCGCTCGATCGTCTCAAAGTACGCCCGCTGCTGCTCGGTCAGGCCACCCTGCTTTAACAGCGCTATCATCCCCATCACACCGTTCATGGGCGTGCGGATCTCATGCGACATATTGGCCAGAAAGCTCGACTTGGAGCGTGCCGCAGACTCTGCCTGGTCGCGCGCCTCCTCGAGGTCAACGATCATTTTACGGAGCCGCTGCTCGCGGTCACCAATGCGCACCAACATTTCGTTAAAAGCATCCACCACGGCGCCTAACTCATTCTTGACCTCGTATGAGAATCGCTGGCTGTAATCCTCGCGGTCCGTCACTTCAGACATCATGTCGGCAAGCTCAGAGAGCGGCTCTGTGATTCGCGCGTTAAATACCCGCGACAACACATACGCCGCCAGCATGCCCAGCAACCATAGCAAGAACGCGACCCCCGAGATCCATACCAGCTGCTGGTAAACGGGCCACAGATCGACGCGAATCTCTAGCGAGGCCACCTGCTCTTTATCTAGCAACACGGGCACGCTCAGCGACTCGGAGTACAGACCTTGAATATCGGACTGACCCTCGAGTAGCGACCGGCGGTAGATCACAAATACCTCGCCTTCCGGCAAGGTCAGCTGCGCCTCAATCACGTCATCCACCGTGCGCAAACCATTTAACAGCTCAGCAGCGGTGCCGGGGTCCTGAAACACAATAGACGCGGTAAGGTTAGACGCCAGCACACTGCCCAGCGCAGTGCTTCGCTCCAGCACTTGAGTACGGGACGTTTCAAGCGAAACGCCGACCAGCACCAGCAAAAAGAGCCCGCCGACCAAACCCGTGGTCAAGGCGCCAACCCCCGCCAGATGGCGGTGGATCGAAGTCGTGCGGGCAGACTTAATCACGCTGCGTGTCCCCCACCACCTCGGACAGCTGCAGCAGCTTGCTGCTCGCCTTCAGGCCGGCGGATTCCAGTGCCCCGAGGTTCACAACAAGCCCCATGCGTGCGCCTCGCCGCTTGAGTTCCACCATGCCGCCGGCTTGCGCGAACCCTGGCTGGTCACTGACCCTGAGCGCAACAGACTCACCCGGCCCGGCAAGCGCAGGATCGCCATACAGCACATCACACCCTTCGATATCGCCGACCTCAACAGCCCGGACCGTTCGCCCTTTGGGCTCGGATGCCACCATTTCCGACAACAGGGCCGATACTTCAGAGGACGGGTCCACACAGAAGCGCGCGCCGGGGCGCTGGTCAGGCCAGCTGACAAACTGAGGCAGCCTCAGCAGGAATACGGCTTTTAGCTCTACCTCTGTCAGACCCGGCGCGCTGCGAGAAGGCTCGGAGGACAACACTGTGCACACACTGAGCACCGCACCTAATAAGGCGCTCAATCCAACTCGTTTGGAGGGCATGGGGGTTACTGTCTACCCAGACGCTGGGGATTAACCGCCAACGGCTCGGTGCTGCGCCACGGAGTGATATCAATACCCCCTCTGCGCTGATAAAAACCCGCTACCTGCAGTGAATCGGGTTGCAGCGTCATAAGGTCTGCAAAGATTTGATCCACGCATTGCTCGTGGAAACCCTGATGCGATCGATACCCACTGAGGTAGGCCGATACGCTCTCATGATCGATTGCTTTGCCGGTGTAACGAATAGACAGACTGCCCCAATCCGGCTGCGCGGTGACGGGGCATAAGGACCGCAAACTATGGCTTACAAGATGCTCAGACACGACATTTCCCTTCCCTGGTGAGTGTGTCAACGAATCAGCCATGATTGTCTCAATCCCTTGCTGAGCCGCGCAAGCGGGCAGATTCACACCGTCGAGTTCTTCTGTGATACCCGATAACCCCGCTACCGGCAGGCATTCGAGCGACACTGAGGCACCGACACAGGCTGAAATATCGTCACAGATCGTCTTCAGCGCCTCTTGATGGTCGCCAAAAGAGTGAAAGTTCAGCGAATTGAGATATAGCTTGAGGGATTTGGATTCCACGGTCGCTGGTGAGTCCGCGGGAATTGACAGCCAGCCGACCCAGTGACAGGCCTCATCGCCGATACACCATGACAACTCGTAGGCGTGCCAGATGTCCCAGCCAAAACACACTGTCGAAGGCCTTTTTTGCCGCTGAATCGGCTCAAGCACCTCGGGCGCGTAACGCTCAGGTGCAGCGACAGTTTGGCCCAGTACACCGGCCATCAGCGTCAGGTTCTCAGGCGTCTGCCGGTTCTAAGCAGATGCGCCGCGTACAGGTAAGCCAACAGCGTAAAGGCGCCGATCATTGCGAAGGCAAAACCCACACTCACATCGCTCACACCCAACATCCCAAAGCGAAACGCATTCACGACATAGACCAACGGATTGGCCTGTGACACCGTGGCCCAGAACTCAGGCAAGAGCTCAAGCGAATAGAACACACCACCCAGATAGGTGAGCGGCGTGAGCACGAAGGTCGGCACGATATTGATATCGTCAAACGTATTGGCAAACACCGCGTTAATCAGCCCACACAGGGAAAACAGGATCGAGGTGAGCGCTACCACTGCGACGACTACGCCATAGCTATGAATGTTCAGCTCAACGAATAGTGACGCGACGATGGTGACGATCACCGCCACCAGCATGCCCCGGCTCACCCCACCCGAAACGAAGCCCAGCAAGATAATGTGGTTGGGCGTGGGTGATACCAGTAACTCTTCGATGCTGTTATTAAATTTGGAGCCAAAGAAAGACGACACCACGTTGGCGTAGGAGTTGGTCACGATCGCCATCATGATCAGCCCGGGCACCACGAACTCCATGTAGCTGACACCGCCCATCTCGCCAATTCGTGATCCGATCAGGCTGCCAAAAATGAGGAAGTACAGCGACATGGTGATCGCCGACGGCAACAGGGTCTGGGACCAGATCCGGGTATAGCGCCGGATCTCCTTGCGCATCAGCGTCAGAAGCGCCACCCACTGCTCGTAAGGGCTCACGATGCCTGCTCCAGCAGCGAGACAAACATCTGCTCCAGACGATTCTCCCGATTGCGCATACTGAGGATGCTGATGCCCTGCCCGTGGAGCTGAGACATCAACTCTGCCAGATCTTGCCCCTGCTCAATCTGTGCTTCGAGGCAATAGTCGTCGATGCGTGTCAGCTCAAAACCGTCCACAGCGAGCGTCTCGGGCAAGGCTTGGCGCGAGTCAAGAATGAAGGTTTCGCGGTGAAGTTCACGGAGCAAGTTCTTGACCGAAGTATTGGTCACGATCTCGCCGTGATTGATGATCGCAATATTACGGCACAGGCTCTCGGCCTCCTCGAGATAATGCGTCGTAAGAATAATGGTCGTACCGGCTGCATTGATCTCGCGCAAGAATTCATACATCGAGCGGCGCATCTCGATATCGACGCCTGCCGTAGGCTCGTCGAGGATCAACACGCTGGGTTCGTGGATGAGCGCCCGCGCAATCATCAGGCGGCGCTTCATTCCCCCCGACAGCATGCGGGCCCGGGTTTTGCGCTTTTCTGACAGGCCGAGCTTGGCCAAATACGTATCAATCCGCTCAAGTGCTGTTTTGAGTGGAATGCCGTAATAGCCGGCCTGATGGATCAGAATATCCTCAACCGTCTCAAAGACATTGAAGTTGAATTCCTGCGGCACCACGCCTAGATGACGTTTGGCGCGCGGAAAATCCTCGTCGATATCTACGCCGTTCACCCGCACGGTGCCCGCAGTCTTGTTGACCAGTGAGCAAATCACGCCGATGCTCGTGGACTTGCCTGCACCGTTGGGCCCCAGCAGCGCAAAGAAATCTCCCTGCGCCACCCGCAAATCAATGCCTTTAAGCGCTTGCAGGCCATTGGCGTAGACTTTCTCCAAGCCTTCTATTTCCAGCGCGTGCGACATTGAGCCTATTCCAGAGGGTGTTACTGCGAAAGCCGCGTAGTGTAACCAATAGTGGCCGCCTTCAGAAGGAACAGAAATTCGCTCTTGACGCGCCATCGGGGGCTCACTAACATGCGCGCCTTCTGTTGTTGGGATCACTGTCCCCTTCGTCTAGTGGCCTAGGACACCGCCCTTTCACGGCGGGAACAGGGGTTCGAACCCCCTAGGGGACGCCACTTCTGCGGGAATAGCTCAGTTGGTAGAGCGCAACCTTGCCAAGGTTGAGGTCGCGAGTTCGAACCTCGTTTCCCGCTCCATTTTGTCTTCTAGATAAGCCTGGACGCACATACTTAAGCACTTAGCAGATCAGTCCTGTCCGTCCTTTTCCAAGCTGATCGACAAGCTGTTGATGCAATAGCGCTGGCCTGTCTCTGTTGGCCCGTCAGGGAACACGTGGCCCAAATGTCCACCGCATTTCTGGCACAGCACCTCGGTGCGGATCATGCCGTGACTGGTATCCCGCGACTCCTCAATAACGCCCTCTGAGGCAGGCCGATCAAAACTCGGCCAACCACAACCCGCGTCAAACTTGGTGTCGGACTGAAACAGCACCTCACCACAGCCGCGGCAGTGATAAGTGCCTTCCTCCCAAACATTCCAGTACTCGCCGGTAAAAGCTCGCTCCGTGCCCTTCTCGCGCAGTACATAGAACTCCTCGGCAGTCAGTTGCTCTCGCCAAGCTGCTTCATCTTTATCTTGCCCGGACATCACCGCTCCCTCATTCGGACGTTACGTTTAAACCTAATCGTTCTGCTCCGGCGCGGAACCCATCATTGCCCGCGGCTATTGTAACGGGCTGCCCCGTCCACTCCGCCGGCTGCTGATAAGACTTGCGCAAGTGATCAAACTCTACCGAAGTGAGACCGGCGTTGGCAGCGTCCCGCAAGCGCGCATCCTCCCTGGGCAGAATACTTTGCTGGCGTAAAAACTCAGTCATCCATCCAATCACACCGCTATCCGCGTCGCCTAGGTCGACGCTCTGCCTCTCACACTCACTGATAACGCCGCCTCGATCTACAAGCTCTGGTATAGCTGGCGCTTCGACATCCGCCCATCGCGCGACCGCCGCGGCCAGCAGGTCACTGCCATTCTCCCTCGCTTTGATAGAGTGCCCCGCAATGTGCGGCGACACCCAGTCGCAGCGTGACAATAATTCAGCGCTCAGAGAGGGCTCGCCCGGCCAGGT
Source organism: Luminiphilus sp. (assembly GCA_965656065.1). GTDB lineage: Bacteria > Pseudomonadota > Gammaproteobacteria > Pseudomonadales > Halieaceae > Luminiphilus. The sequence goes on from CBFHIW010000051.1 coordinate 7,227, forward strand.
ATCGAGTATCACTGTCCAGGGACTGTCGACCAGCCGCGTCAGCGCCTCAAGTGTCATCAGTTCGCCGCGGCCTGCGTTAATGAACAATCCACCGCCTTCTCGCGTGGATAATGCGGCAACCATTTGCTCGGCCCGATCAGCATTCAACAGCCCGCGGGACGCGTGAGCACCCTGATCATGAAGATTTGCGTGCAATGAGATGACAGGCTGCCAAAGGACCTCCTCCAACTCAGCACGGCGGATATCACTCGGCCAGTCCACTCGCAGCGGGTCATAAGCCAGCACTTCGCATCCCAGATGCATCAGACGATGAGCCAAGCGCTCCCCGACCTGCCCCAGACCGATGAGGCCCACCGGGAGCCCCGATACCACCCGCTCAAACCATCCCGCGGTCGCCAAGGCGCATAAAACATATTCCACCACCGACACCGCGTTGGAACCCGGCGCAGCGGCCCACGCCACACCGAGACGTTCTATCGCTTCGATATCAAAGTGGTCCACTCCCGCGGTCGCGGTCCCCACAAATTTCACTGAGCTCCCGGCGAGCAACGATTCGTTTACCGGGGTGATTGAGCGCACCAACAAAATATCAGCGTCGGATATCGTGGCGGGGGTAATGGCGCGTCCCGGCAAGGCCGTCACGTCCCCCATCAGCGCCTTCAAGGCGCCCGTATGCGGGATCACATCGTCAACTACCCACTTCAGCTGGTCAGGCGCGACCCTCATGCCGCAATATCCGGCACCGGGGCTTGTGACTGTAGGGTCGTTGCTCGTAGCGCCGCGATGAATCTTGCGGCCCTGGAGGGCAAGCCAGTGCGGTCAAACTGATCGCACCACTCCTGAATGCGGGCCTCGAAGTGACGCAGCTGCTGGGGCCCAATCTGTGCACCAACATTATCGACACTTGGGGAAAAAGCTATACCAATGGCTTCACAAAAACACCGCTCGATCGCTTGGGGTCGTGCCTCAACCGCAAAAAAAGCTAGCTGCTGGGCTGCATCGCGGCCATCAGAGCTGTACCAATAGCCATAATCGGGGAGCTGTCTTCGTCGCCAGCCTGCGACACACCAGTGAGCAATCTCATGGAGCGCACTGCGAACGTAATCGGCGCGGAAATAGATGCTATGCGGTGACCCGGGTTCATAGTAAGGCTCAGCAGCACCGCCGATGAGCTCCGTTTTGTCACTCTCGGCAAACGCTTGATTAAACAGGCGCACCAATTGATGCGCATCGAGTGCTTCACCAGCCGACATGAAATTGCCTGTTAACGCTCAGCCTTGCGGATACGGTAGAGAAACTCGTCTCCCTCGCGGCGGGCAACCAACAACGCGTGCCCGAGGAACTCGCAGAAGTTGGGCACATCACGCTCGGTGGAGGGATCTGTGGCGCGAAGCGTGAGCTCCTGACCCGGCGCGAGCCGACGCATCGCGGCATGCAGCAGCATCACTGGCTCAGGGCACTTCAAGCCGATGGCATCGATCGATTCCTGCGGCTCAGTCTCTCGCTCGGGCTCCGCCATCGACTCACTCGGCGGGTTTGACGAAGCGCAGTGTCATGCGGTCACTCTCACCAATCGCGACGTAGCGCTCTCGGTCTGTGTCTCCCGCGGCCAACGTCGGCGGCAGCGTCCAGACACCGCGAGGGTGATCTTTGGTGTCCTTGGGGTTGGCATTGATTTCGCTGCGTGCATCGAGCTCCAGTCCTGCCAACTGCGCGAGTTCGATCACCTTCTCCTCGCTGACATAAGCCGAATTCTTCATCTGCTCCAGCGACAGATCGGCCTCACCGCGGTGCTGAACGATGCCGAGCACGCCGCCTGGCTTCAACGTCTCGGCAATCACCGAAAACATCATCTCAGCCTGATCTGCGCGCAACCATGAGTGCACGTTGCGGAAAGCCAGCGCCAGATCCACTGTACCCGGCTCTGCGGGCGATATCGCCGCAGGTGGTTGCAAGGTGGAGACTTCGACCGATCCATACACGTCGGCGTTTTCTCCAAGCTTCTTCAAAAATCCGCCCAGCGAGCGGCGCGCGTAGCTACCACCATTGGGGCTGGAATGCGCTGCGATCAGCGTGCCGTTACCCTCCATCAAGGGCGCCAGCACTTCGGTATACCAGCCGCCGCCCGGCGAGAGCTCCATGACGGTCATGCCTGGGGCGATACCAAAAAACGACAAGGTCTCCTGAGGGTGACGGTATTCGTCACGTGCACGATTGGCTTCAGAGCGGTGCTCACCCGTTAGTGCCACCTCCCAGTTGAAGTCGGCCTGCGCACCCATCGCAGAAAACAACAGCACTCCCGCTGCAAGTTGTCGGAAATTGATCATGATGCTCTCCTTGTTTATGTGGACCTTTTTCTCCGGACCCTTTCCACAGAATGTCTCGGACATGCTGCGACGGCACTATACCGTGTTGTCACAAAAGACGATGGCTCTCATCTGACCGCTGGTCTTCATCGGGACGGACCGACGATTGAAAAATAGTCAGCTAGCCATCCGCCGAATGTCTACCGGAGCGAGGCCGCTTTGACAGCAGCCAGCCCGCTAGCGCAGAGGCGATGACCAACCCCACCACACCCAACGTGACCCAAAACAATTGCCCGGCGAGCGCTGCGGCCGGCACGCCCACGATATCGACTGCGCCCCAAAACAGTGCGACCGACGCAGCCAGCGCTAGTAGAACTGTCCGCGTGCGCTGTCGGTTTCTCATTCCTTGACGGAACTACCCGGTACCGGCGGCACCGTGTGCGCGACGTCAGCGTTTTGACCACGATGTCGAAGCGCATGGTCGATTAGGACTAGGGCCAGCATCGCCTCGGCAATGGGTGTCGCGCGAATGCCCACACAGGGGTCATGGCGGCCCGTTGTCACCACCTCGGCCTGTTCACCCGCGTTGTCGACCGTCTCTCCTGGGATACGGATGCTGGAAGTAGGCTTCAGCGCCAAACTGACCCGCAAGGGCTGCCCGGAGCTGATACCGCCGAGAGTCCCACCTGAGTGATTACTCAAAAAACCCTCGGGACTCATGAGATCCCGATGCTCACTGCCCAGTTGCGCGACCGAGGCAAAACCGTCGCCCACCTCTACGCCCTTAACGGCGTTAATGCCCATCATCGCGTGAGCAATATCGGCGTCGAGACGATCAAAAACCGGCTCTCCCCAGCCAGCGGGGACGCCCTCCGCCTCGACATTGATCCGCGCGCCAACGGAGTCGCCCTGCTTGATCAAATCCTGCATGTAGGCCTCGAGTTGAGGCACCAATGCGGCGTCGCCACAAAAGAAGGGATTCTGCTCCACCAGATCCCAATCATGGGCACTTGCAGCGAGCGGCCCCAACTGACTGAGGTAGCCTCTAATCTGCACGCCATAGCGCTCGGCCAGCCATTTTTTGGCTACCGCACCCGCGGCGACCCGCATGGTGGTCTCGCGTGCCGAAGAGCGGCCACCACCCCGGTAATCGCGGATGCCGTATTTGCGATCATAGGCATAGTCGGCATGAGCTGGTCGATATAGATCTTTGATTTTGCTGTAGTCTTTTGACTTCTGATCCTGATTTCTGACGATCAGACCGATTGGGGTGCCGGTAGTAACACCCTCAAAGACCCCCGACAAGATCTCGACCTCGTCGTCCTCTTTCCGCTGGGTGGTGTAGCGGGATTGCCCGGGTTTACGCCGGTTCAGATCGTGCTGAAGGTCGGACGAGGACAACTCGAGCCCGGGAGGACAGCCGTCGATAATGCAGCCCAGCGCGGTCCCGTGGCTCTCGCCAAAGGTCGTCACCGAGAATAATTTGCCAAAGGTGTTTCCAGACATCAGGGCCTCCAGGGCCAATTATAAGATGCCCGCGGCGTCCCAGTCCCGTAATTCCTGCGCACTGATGGCCGCGACGCCCGAACCACCCTGGGGTAGCTCAAGCCACAAGAAAGGTACCTTGGGTAACCGATCCTCAAGTGCCATCCAGGTTTCACCCACCTCCAGGAGCATGAGCCCTTGGGGCGCCAGCACTCTGGCCCCTTCTCGAAGCAAACAGACGGCCAATTCGGTGCCCTCCGCATCGGCCTCCAGCGCCATGCGGGGCTCAGCGGTGTATTCAGGGGGCAACTCAGCCATCTCGGCGTGCGATACGTAGGGTGGATTCGCCAACACCAGGTCAGCACTGCCACTATTCAGTGCACTCAGCAGATCAGCCCGAAGCGCAGTGACCCTGCCTGACCGGTCGTGCAGGGCAATATTTTCAGACGCCAAAGAAAGCGCCTGTCCATCGAGATCTGACAGTAGTACTGTCGCCTGTGGAAAAGCCTCGGCGGCCACCAGACCCAGACTACCGCCCCCGCAGCACACATCCACAATCACACCGGGTTCTCGATCGTCAGGCCACCAGGGCGCCAGTCGCTCTGCCACCACATGGGCCACAGGTGACCGCGGTATCAGCGCCCTGGGGTCCGCAATAAAGCGTAAACCCGCCAAATAGGCTTCTTTTAGGCAGTATGCGAGGGGCACCCGGTGTCGACACCGCTGGTCCAGTAGCACTGGCAACCGGGTCTCGGCTTCGTCGGGGAAAGGCTGGTCCAACAACGATAATGGCTGCTCTGGAGGAAGGTTCGCCGCGCCCAGCACCAATGCCACCGCCTCATCGGACACGGACTCATACCCATGCCCACAGTACACAGCAGCCTCGTGCAGGGCTGCTTCAACTTGACTCAGTTTTGTCCGGAAAGTCTGCATCGGATATGTCTATTTTTTTTGACACTTCATGATACTCTACGAACTTGACACCTCGGTGACTCAGTTTTCACCCCTAATTGAGAAAATCACGTGACTGCGGTGCTTTGGCGAGGATTCGAAAGAAAATTCACCATGCCACAGGTGGTCCAGTCGACCCCAGCGAGACGCCCGCTGGTATGCAGCAACACCGGCCTGGGGGCTCGAGAACGCTAGATACTGAAATCTGAACCAGTTCGCGGTCAGTAACAACCAGACACAACCCAGTGGTTAGAGGCAGACATGGCAATTCAACCGGTAGCACCGCAGATCCCAACCACCCTTCCGGGCTCATTGACCGAGGAGGCCATCGCAGTCAGGGGCGCCTTGCTAGAGCGCGGCCTGGAAACCCCAATGACGGCCAATGACCTGTCCCGCGACCAGCGGTACGACGCCATTAGGGGCGCTTTCGAGGACATCATGCAGGCGCTGGGATTGGATCTCAGAGACGACAGTCTCGAGGAGACGCCGCACCGCATTGCCAAAATGTACGTTGACGAAGTGTTTAGCGGCCTCGATTACTCCCAGTTCCCGAAAATCACCGTGATCGCAAATAAAATGAATGTGGAGGAAATGGTCTGCGTCGAAGACATCGACCTGACCAGCACCTGTGAGCATCATTTTGTGACCATCGACGGCTCTGCCAAAGTCGCCTATATCCCGAAGGAAAAGGTGATCGGGCTCAGCAAAATTAACCGCCTGGTCAGATTCTTCGCACAGCGCCCGCAGGTGCAGGAGCGCCTCACGCAGCAGGTCCTGGTCGCGATGCAAACCTTGCTCGGCACCGAGGATGTGGCGGTCACCATTTCAGCGGTGCACTACTGCGTAAAAGCCCGCGGGGTGAAGGATGGTAATAGCAGCACGCGCACCACCTCCCTCGGCGGCGTCTTCAAATCCGACCCGGCATCCCGCGCTGAATTTCTAAGTTAGGGCGTTACTCACCGATAAAGGCCGCAATGTGCTCAGCGATAGGCTGAGCGCCCTCTTTCATGTGGGTGTGATGAGACCCGGGCACGGTCACAACACGGCAGTTCGCTATCTCTGAAACCGCTGCCAGAGACGCTTCCAGCCCCCCTCTCAGGCGCAAGCCTTCCTCTGCCACCAGCGCCAAGGTCGGTTTTGTCATCGCCGCATAGAATGCGGAGCACATACTAGGGCTCAACTTGACTGCGGAGGCATGGTTCAAGCGGGGATCATGTGCCAACGCCCAACCGTCCTCGGTCTCCCGCAGTGCTCTTGGCGCTAATATCTGGGCGCTAGCTTCTGAAAAACCGAGTCGCACCCTCGCTTTGACGAACCCCTCGATATCGTCAAATGTGCGGGGCTGATGGTTTGACAGCCCACGATGATCACGCTGGGACTGCAGGAACTGCTCCACAGCGGACTCGTCAGGCGTCGGGCGCGGCAGCATGCCGTCCAGTAGCACCAGCTGTGAGCATCGATCCTCCAGCGCCGTCGCCAGCAGCACCGCGATCGCCGCGCCGCGGCTGTGACCCAGAACCGCCAGTTGATCCAGCCCCAAGGTCGCGACAACCGACAGCAGCTGCGGCACGTCATCCCATATATGATAGGTCGCATCCGGCGAACGATGATCGCTCAGCCCCTGGCCCGACAAGTCGAGGGCAATCAGGCGGTATTCGCCTAGAAAAGGCGCGATAACCGAGAAAGACAACGCATTGTCGAGCCAACCGTGCAACGCCAGGATCGGATAACCATCAGGATCACCCCATTCAAGCCCCGCATAGGTGAGGCCATCGGCCGTCACCGAGAACGCCCGGCCCTCACTCATACATGTTCTCTGCTCATAGGACCGCGAGGATCGGGGCAATGCCGCAGTAATGTCGCCCCACCCCGGGAAAGGCAAGTGATCTCTAACGTGGACCACCCGCCGGGCGCCAACGGTGCCAGCGTCACATCATCGGTCCAGAGGGCAATCGCCTGCGACACAAAGGGCTGATGGGACACCATGACAATATGTTCGTGGCCCGTGTAATCGTTCTCGGAAAAACCCTCCGGGTACGCACCCGGCGCCAATGAAACATCGACTTCTTGGCTGCCCGGACGCAACAGCTTGCCTAGTAACGCCGCGGTCTCTACCGTGCGCCGATATGGGCTATGAAGCAAAAGCGAGATAGGGCCAAGCGCCGACTCACCCGCCCAAACCATATAGCCCTGCGCCATCGCGGCCACTTCTTCACGGCCACGGGGCGTCAGTGCACGCGCTTCATCCGTCGGAGCAGAACCAGCTTCACCATGGCGCCACAGCGTGAGCAGCACTTCAGGGGCTACTCATTTCCACCAGAAGCTTATTGAGACGCGCCACATAGGAGGCCGGATCCTCAAGCACCGATCCCTCGGCGAGGGCTGCCTGGTCGAGCAAAATTTGCGCGAGATCAGCAAAGCGATCTTCGTCCGACTCCTGATCCAGGCGCTGTAAAAGCGGATGCTCAACATTAATTTCCATGGTGGGCTTGGTTTCGGGTATCTCCTGCCCCGCCGCCTCCATGATGCGTCGCATTTGCGCGCCCATCTCATGCTCCGCCACGGTCAAACAGGCCGGTGACGACGTGAGTCGGGTGGTGGGCCGAATACCGGCGACCCGATCGGACAACACAGTCTGCATCCGCTCGATCAGGGATTCGCTGGCTTTTTCGGCTTCCTCGAGGGCCTTCTTGGCCTCCTCGTCGTCGGCGCCCTGATCCCATTCTCCCTTTGCAACATCCCTTAGTGGCTTACCGTCATATTCTGCCAAGTGGCTCATGAGCCATTCGTCGACGCGATCAGACAGCAACAACACCTCGACGCCTTGCTTGCGCAACGCTTCGATGTGCGGGCTATTCTTTGCCGTCGCATGATTCTCCGCGACAACGTAATAAATAGACTGTTGATCGTCCTTGATGGCCTCAACATATTGCTTCAGCGAGATACGCTGGGCGGCCTCGTCATCGCGGGTTGTGGCAAAACGCAGCAAATCAGCGATCTTTTCGCGATTACTGAAGTCCTCTGCGGGACCCTCTTTCAACACCGCACCGAAGGTATCCCAGAATCGGATGTAGTCCTCGGGCTGCTTGTTCGCCATTTTTGAGAGCATGTCCAACACTCGCTTGGTCAACGCGCTACGAATGGCGTCGACCTGCTGGTTTTGCTGTAGCAGTTCCCGCGACACATTCAGGGGCAGGTCGCTGGAATCCAGCACGCCCTTCACAAAACGTAGGTACATGGGCAGGAACTGCTCTGCCTCATCCATTATGAAAGTGCGCTGCACATACAGCTTTAGACCGCGGGCACCCTCCCGCTGCCAGAGATCAAAAGGCGCGCGCTGCGGCAAATACAGTAGCGAGGTGTACTCCAGCTTGCCCTCGACCGCGTTGTGGCTCCAGCTCAGCGCATCCTCGAAGTCGTGGGAGATATGCTTGTAAAACGCCTGATACTCCTCGTCGCTGATCTCGGAGCGACTGCGCGTCCAAAGCGCCTTAGCCTCATTGACCGCCTGCCACTCGGGTTCGGCTGGCGCATCAACAGCGTCCTCATCATCCCCCGCAGGCTTTGGAGGCTCCGGCATCATCACTGGCACGGAGATATGGTCCGAATACTTCTTGATCACCGATCGTACACGCCAGCTATCGGCAAACTCCTCGGCATCGTCTTTCAGGTACAGGGTAATGGTGGTGCCCGCGCAGTCTCTCGAGGACTCACTGATGGTGAACTCATCCTCACCTGCCGACTCCCACTGGGTGGCGGTTTCCTCGCCTGCTTTTCGCGTGACCACCACCACGCGGTCCGCGACGATAAACGACGAATAGAAACCAACGCCGAACTGGCCAATCAGCTGACTGTCTGCTTTTTGATCGCCAGACAGCTGCTCCATAAAGGCAGCGGTGCCCGACTTGGCGATCGTACCGAGGTTATCCACCACTTCGTCCCGGGACATGCCGATCCCGTTGTCATCGATGGTGATCGTCTTTGCCTCACTGTCCGCCACCACCGTGATCCGGTAGTCACTCACACCGGCACCCAAGCCTGCATCGCCAATGACCGCAAAGCGGTGCTTATCGATGGCGTCGGACGCATTGGAGATGAGCTCACGGAGAAAAATCTCCCGGTTTGAGTACAGGGAGTGGATCATGAGGTGAAGCAGTCGCTTCGCCTCGGTTTGAAAACCCATTGTTTGGGTGGCTTCGGCAGTCATGAGGAGACCCTTTTTGTGCAAGTTCAGTCGAAATGGGGTCTCGCGCGGCATTTTCAAGACCATCGGCTATCTTCGGGCAAAAAAAAGCCCGCTGTAAGCGGGCTTTGAGCTGATGGGCAGGTTTACCAACCCGTGACTTCAGTGAGCGCCGCGCCGATATCTGCCAGGGAGCGCACGGTGCGGACACCCGCCGCCTCCAACGCTGCAAATTTCTCATCCGCAGTACCTTTGCCCCCGGAAATAATCGCACCCGCATGACCCATGCGCTTTCCTTTGGGAGCCGTCACACCGGCGATGTAGGAGACCACAGGCTTGGTCACGTTGGTGCGGATGAATTCCGCCGCTTCTTCCTCGGCCGTGCCGCCGATCTCGCCGATCATCACGATCGCCTCGGTATCAGGATCTTCCTGAAACAAGCCCAGAATATCGATGAAGTGAGACCCCGGAATCGGGTCGCCGCCGATGCCAACGCAGGTAGACTGACCGTAGCCCACGTCAGTGGTCTGCTTGACCGCCTCGTAGGTCAGCGTTCCGGAGCGCGACACAATGCCCACCTTACCGGGCAAATGAATATCCGCCGGCATGATGCCGATCTTGCACTGCCCGGGAGTGATGACGCCGGGACAGTTGGGGCCAATCAGCCTGACACCCAACTCGTCGCATTTGACCTTTGCGTCGAGCATGTCGAGCGTCGGCACACCCTCGGTAATGCAGACGATCAGCTCAATGCCCGCGTTGGCCGCCTCAAGAATGGAGTCTTTGCAAAAGGCCGCGGGGACATAGATCACGGAGGCCTGCGCCTGGGTTTCAGCAACGGCCTCGGCGACCGTATTGAACACCGGCAAGTCGAGATGTGCTTGTCCGCCTTTTCCGGGCGTCACACCGCCGACCATCTTGGTACCGTAAGCGATCGCCTGTTCGGAATGGAAAGTACCCTGCGAGCCGGTGAAACCCTGGCAGATCACGCGGGTGTCTTGATCGATCAGGATACTCATGACGCACCTCCCGCCGCTGCTACCACCTTTTGGGCGGCGTCCGTCAGACTCTCCGCCGCCTCGATATTCAGACCACTTCCCGCCAACACCTCTCTCCCGAGCGCCGCGTTGTTACCCTCGAGACGCACGACAACCGGCACATCTACACCCACTTCCTCTACCGCGCCGATAACGCCCTCTGCAATCAAATCGCATCGGACAATGCCGCCAAAGATATTGATCAGCACAGCTTTTACGTTTTCGTCAGAAAGAATGATTTTGAATGCCTCAGTAACGCGCTCTTTGGTCGCGCCACCGCCTACATCAAGAAAATTCGCTGGAGCGCCGCCGTGCAGCTTGACGATATCCATCGTACCCATGGCCAATCCTGCGCCATTGACCATGCAGCCAATGGAGCCATCGAGGGCCACGTAGTTGAGCTCCCACTGGGCAGCGTGGGCCTCCCGCTCGTCTTCCTGAGAAGGATCGTGCATCGCCTCCAGCTCAGGCTGACGATACAACGCGTTCGAGTCGACAACCACTTTGGCGTCAAGGCAATGCAGATTCCCCTCATCGGTGATCACCAACGGATTCACCTCAATCAGCGCCAGATCCTTAGCGGCAAACAGTTTTGCCAAGCCCATGAAAATAGTGACGAACTGTTTCACCTGAACGCCACTGAGGCCAAGCCGGAACGCGAGGTCCCGCCCCTGAAAAGGCTGAGCACCAACCAGCGGATCAATTTCCGCCTTGAGGATTTTTTCGGGAGTTTCCTCGGCGACCTTTTCAATTTCGACGCCGCCCTCGGTCGACGCCATGAAGACGATACGCCGGCTGGCGCGATCCACCACGGCACCCAGGTACAACTCATCGGCAATATCGGTACAGGATTCAACCAGGATGCGGGACACGGGCTGGCCAGAGGCATCCGTCTGGTAGGTCACCAGACGCTGACCCAACCAATGCGCCGCAAACTCGCCCACCGCCTCGGGGCTGTCAACGAGCTTCACACCGCCCGCCTTGCCGCGCCCGCCCGCATGGACTTGCGCCTTGACCACCCATCGCTCGCCGCCAATATCGTTGGCCGCCTTGATCGCCGCCTCAGCCGAGTCGACGGCGTGGCCAGTCGATACCGGCAAGTCGTATTCAGCGAACAGGGCTTTGCCCTGGTACTCATGCAAATTCATAACACCCCCCGGGGTAACGCCCGATCAACCCCACGTAGCACCGGCATCGGGCAGCCGGCACCACGTCATTGCTTTATTAGCGTTTGGCGCGGTTCACCATGTGAATCGCCCTGTCATCCACCGCCAGAGCGGCCTCGTGCACTGCTTCGGACATCGTGGGATGACCGAAGACCATCAGCTGGAGGTCCTCCGTACTCGCGGCCATTTCAATGGCAATGACAATCTGTTGCACGAGGTCTGCCGCGGAAGGCCCGACAACGTGAGCACCCAAAATCTGATCTGAATCCGCATCCGACAGTATCTTGACCAGTCCCTCTGTCTCGCCTGAGGCCATGGCCCGGCCGATGGCCGCAAAGGGGAATGTGCCGACCTTGTAGTCAACACCCTCGGCTTTGAGATCTTGCTCGGTTTTGCCAACCGCCGCGACCTCCGGATGGGTGTAAATAATGGAAGGAATCACGTCGTAATTGAGCTGCGCCGCCTTCCCGTGGATGCGCTCCGCCACCATCACCCCTTCTTCAGAACCCTTATGGGCCAGCATGGGTCCGCGCACGATATCTCCCACCGCCCACACACCGGGCGCCTCAGTCGCGCAGTAATCATTGACGAACACAAAGCCGCGCTCGTCGACCGTCACGCCAGAGTCGGCTGCAAATAATTTTTCAGTGCGCGGTGTTCGGCCTACGGCGACAATGAGTCGGTCAAATTCCAACGCCTCACTGCTGTCACCCTGCGTGTAGGCCACCGAGACGGTATCGCCGTTGACCGAGACGTCAGTCACCCGGGCACCGAGACGAATATCTAGGCCCTGTTTGGCAAAGATCTTCGCGGATTCGGCCGCAATCTGCTCATCCATGTTGGGCAGGAACTGATCCATCGCCTCCAGCATGACAACGTCGGCGCCCAGGCGCACCCAGACACTTCCCAGCTCGAGCCCAATGACCCCCGCGCCAATCACACCCAACCGCTCTGGCACTGCTTCAAAACACAAGGCGCCGGTGGAATCCACCACACGATCGCCGTCTACCGGCGCGGGCGGAATCGCTGCAGGCTCTGACCCTGCTGCTAGCACAATATTGTCAGCGGAATGGGTGCTCTTCTCGCCTGAAGCATCTGTCACCTCAACCTGCCGCCCCGCCAACAGCACTGCAGAACCGGTGATAACCGTCACACCATTAGCCTTCAGCAGGCCAGACACACCCCCGGTCAGCTGGGAAACGATCTTGTCTTTGCGCGCCATCATGCCGGCCACGTCGAGCGACACACCCTCTACGCCAATACCGTGATCCGCGAGATGTCCCGCAGCCTCTGCGTAGCGGTGCGAGCTGTCCAGCAATGCTTTTGAAGGAATACAACCGACGTTCAGGCAGGTGCCGCCCAATAACGGCTGCGCCTGCTCGTTCACATTCTGCTCTACCACTGCCGTCGACAATCCAAGTTGCGCGCAGCGGATCGCACAGACATACCCGGCGGGACCCGAGCCAATAACGATCACATCAAATGGGTTGGACAACGTATACCCCCTTATCAAATTTGCAGAAGGATCCGCGCAGGATCTTCTATCAGGCCCTTCATCGTGACCAAAAATTGCACGGCTGTTTTGCCATCGACCAGACGATGATCATAGGAGAGCGCCAGATACATCATCGGCTGTATCACAACATCCCCCTCCATCGCGATGGGCCGCTCCTGAATCGAGTGCATGCCAAGAATGCCCGTTTGCGGTGGGTTAAGAATCGGCGTGGACAGTAGCGAGCCGAAGACGCCTCCGTTGGACACCGTGAAGGTACCACCGGTCATTTCCTCAATGGTCAATTTTTTGTCACGGGCTTTGCTGCCAAAGCTGGCAATAGCGGCTTCGACATCAGCAATACTCATAAAATC
>CBFHIW010000052.1:0-19995 GCA_965656065.1 Luminiphilus sp.
GGCGGCGGCCAAGGCCATTGGTCTTGAGCTCTATCGCATCTTTGACGTGCCTCATATCAGTCAGGTGTACCTCTTTTATCGCTGCGGCATTGAAAACGATGAGTTTGGTGTCGGTCCGGAATCCCTTGAGAGTGCGCTCTTTACCGAGCAAGAGATCCCCTGGGATGAGCTGGCGTTTCCCACAGTCAGGGAGCTCCTCAGAGAGTTTCTTGAAGACCGAAAAACAGGGCAGTACCCGGTTCGCAATACGGTGATTGAGTATCCCCGTCGCTAGCGAATCAGGTGCGTTGGCGGTTCGCTGATCTCTGCGCGACGAGCTGACGTAATAGAACCACTTACAGTGATTTTATTTGGAGGCCGACATGGCATTTCCCAAGGTGGGCAATCTGGCGCCCAAGTTCTCGCTCTCAGATCATGAGGGCAATACGGTGTCTCTTGCCGACTTCAAGGGCAAGTCAGCTGTGGTGGTGTATTTCTACCCGAGGGCGATGACGCCCGGCTGCACGGTTCAGGCGCAGGGCCTGAGGGACTCGGCCAAAGCATTGAAGAGCCTGAACACCGTGGTGTTGGGTATCAGCCCGGATCCAGTCACCAAGCTCGCCAAATTCGTTGAGCGCGACGAGCTGAACTTTCAGCTGCTCAGTGACGAGGACCACGCCACCGCCGATAAATATGGCGCCTGGGGCCCCAAGAAGTTCATGGGTCGGGAGTTTGACGGCATTTTGCGCACGACCTTTATCGTGGGTAAGGACGGCAAGCTAAAAGCAGTCATGGATAAGTTCAAAACAAAGGATCACCACGCCGAGCTACTGGACGCGCTGAAAGCATTGGATTTGGGCTAGGGCGTCCTTTCAGAGATTGCCGTAGCGCGAGGTATGGCTGAAAGCCCGCAGAAAGCTCTGTAGAGAGGTTATCTGGCGCGTGTCGCGGCGCGTTATCGGTGTTGATTGGTTTGGCGCGTTTTTTAGGCGTACACTGGTTCATCCCTGCCATAAGAAACAAAAAGGGGTGTTCAATGAAAGCGTTCGCTATTCAGCGCGGGTGGCACACACTTGCGACAATGACTCAAACAATTTTTGCCGCTACCACGCTGATGCTGATGTCCTCCGTCAGCTGGGCCGATGAGGAAGCGGTACTCGAGAAATGTGACGGGCCAAAAGGCACCATTGCCGTAGCCGAGCCGCAAAGCCATGTGATTATGGCGCTGTCACGATACAACCTGCCACCGCCGACCAGCCTGCTCCGGCAGTACATTCAAAACTCCAACTGCTTTCAGGTCGTGGAGCGGGGCCGTGCCATGCGCAACATCCAACAGGAGCGCAACTTGTCAGAGTCCGGAATGCTGCAGCAGGATTCCAATATGGGTGGGGGCCAAATGGTCACGGCCGACTTTGTCATGACGCCTGATGTCATCTTTAAGGACAGCAATGCGGGCGGGGCTGGTGTCGGCGCTGCGGTCGGATCACTATTTGGCGGGATTGGCTCTCTGGTTGGTGCAGTCGCGGGCGGCGTGAAGTTTCAAGAGGCTCAGACAACCCTGACCATGGCCGATACCCGCTCGACGATTCAGGTTGCAGCGGCCAGCGGCACTTACAAAAAGGCCGACTGGGCCTTTGGCGGCGTGCTGGGTGCCATTGGCGGAGGTGCTTATACGAGTACGGACGAGGGCAAAATTGTCGCGGCGGCGCTGCTGGATAACTACAACAACATCGTCCGCGATGTTCGCAGTAACCCCTCTCTGCTTGAGTCGACCTCCGCGGTGGCACAACAAAACGCGGCCGCTTCACTGCAAGCCGTGAATCATCGACCGGGCGCGGTGCTCCGGGCTAAGCTCGATAATGTCAAAGTCCTAGAAGGGCCCGAGCGCGGTGCGGATGTGGTCAGCAAGCTCAAGAAGGGTGAAGAGGTGGTTTTTATGGGCGGCGCTGAGGACGGCTACCTTTACGTGCAGGGCTCAGACGCAGAAGGCTGGGTACAGGAGCTCATGCTGGACGACTGAATGAACTCGCGGGTGTAGTTCAATGGTAGAACGAGAGCTTCCCAAGCTTTAAACGTGGGTTCGATTCCCATCACCCGCTCCAATACCGGCAGACGGCGTTTTCGCTTCATTCAGCATCTGCTGAGATTCGCGGTTAAGGCGAAATAGAGCAGCCCCGGCAAGTCCCGGGGCCAAGGCGTTTTACTCGCCGTTGTTTTCTCATGCCTGAACTGATGAATACAGATCATGGATCTGGCAAGTGCTGATCTCTGCGAGTAACGAGTACGGTTTTAAAAAACTCGGTAAACGTGTCACTTTTTGCGTCATCGATACCGGGCGCGAGATGGTGGTTTATGCGAACTCGGAATCCGCTCGCGCGCGAGTGAGTGTTGGATCTGGATGTCACGAACGTTAGCAGCGATTAGCCGCATTGGCGGGGAGAAAAAATGAACAAGTTCAATCTGTTTTTGTCTGCAGTGGTGGTAGGGGCGATGTCAGTTTCCAGCTGGGTCTCCGCAGATTCAGGTGCGGCTGATGAGCTGATGGCAGCACTCAAGGCGTGTAAGGCGGACTCAGCGGCAATGCAGTCTGCACAGGCCATGATCAAAAAGCATGGTGGCAAGCCTTCTGACGATCAAGTCGATGACTGGGTTGATGAGCAGGACGACAAGTTCTTTAACTGCCTCGACAAAAAGCTCTGATTAAAGACTTTTAGAGAACCCAACTTAAAAGCCCCGCCTAATGCGGGGTTTTTTATGCCGTGACCGAGGAGGAAGCGGGGTGGATCCCTTACCACGCCCACTTGAAAGATGTTTAGACTCTGCAGCACTCAGCGAATTTTCATAACGAGGACAGGCGCATGATCCAGTTTTTAAAAACCAATGCTGTTTTACTTGCCCTTGTGGCGGTGATTTTATTTCAGCAAAGTGAGCTCAAAGAGATTGAGCGCACGTTGAATTACATCTACGCGGCGGTGCAGACGAATAACAACGATATTCAATCCACCAGAGAAGAGGTTTGGGCGGTGAGTGATTTGATCGTTGCCGTCTATGAAGAGGAAGCCGCTGCGGCCGAATAATGGCGCCCATTTTGTGGGCGGTGCTGCGGCTGTTGTCAGGCCGCGCCATCATCATGCCGTGGCGGCACCGTGCGCCCAATGAGCGCAATCACTAGCGGCGTCTGAACATTTCGCTGTCTGAGCGTTAACACAAAGGGTCCTTTGTCCAGATTTTGTTTGATCCGGTCGGCGCTGGGTTGGGTAACACCTCCAACTCCGCCCTCAGGCATCGCTCATGATCTTCGGATTCAGTCATTACCCAATCGGTACCCGTGCATCCGCTAAGCGCTCTACCGATGACCACGCTGATCGAGATAAGATCAGATCAAAGGCGAGCCGAACCCCGGCGCAGATCTATGATCTGGCGCATCAGCGGCGCCTGAGAGCGCTCCAGTCGTACATCGAGCAGGGCTATTCGCTCAATGAAGCGGCACGTTTGCTGGGGGTATCGAATTTAACGGTGCTGCGCTGGGATGATCACGGGCGCCGCTAGGGCGGTGTACCACGCTTACTGAAGCACCTGCGGTCACGCTGCCCGCTTTCACTATCGACGCATAAATCCCGAGATTGCTTTGCGGTAATAAACACAGCACATCCAATTAGCACTGTGCCAGCGATGCATTGAGTCACGCTCGATCGGTGTCGAAGTTGGTGACGGTTGCGGCTGTATCTGGGCTGAACCGTACAACCGCGAGTGTTAGTCTCCAATGCAATCCTTGAACGAGGAATGCAGGATGTCGGACCGATTACAAAATAAAGTGGCGGTTATCACAGGGGGTGCCTCGGGTATCGGCGAGGGGATGGTCAGGCGTTTCTGTGCTGAGGGTGCCAAGGTCATCCTTGCCGATGTCGATGAGGCCAACGGGTCTCGTATAGCGGCTGAGTGCGGCGCTGATTTTGTGCTATTGGACGTCAGTTCGGCCGAAAGCTGGCAGTCGCTTGCAGATACCATCCGCGCTGAGAGTGGAAAGCTCGACATTCTGGTCAACAACGCGGGCATCGTCACGGGTCTGGATATCACCGCTGTGACGGTTGAGGCCTGGCAGCAGCTGATGAGCATTAACCTGTTGGGGATGATGCTGGGCTGCCAGACGGCGATCGCCTTGATGCGCGACAACCCCGGTGGTTCGGGCGGATCTATTATTAATACGGCGTCATCCACATCTTATCTGGCCATACCCGATGTCGCCTATACGACGTCCAAAGCGGGCGTGGTCGGCCTAACTAAATCCGTCGCGGTGCACTGTGCCAACGAGGGGTTCAATATCCGCTGTAACTCGATCCATCCCGGCGCGACGCTCACCCATATTCTCAAGACTGCCATCGAGCAGGCGCCTGAGGTGGAAGAAGCCTGTAACAAGATGTCGCCCCTCAATCGCATGGGCACCGTAGAGGAGGTCGCAGCCATGGCGCTCTTTCTGGCTTCTGACGAGGCGAGTTTTTGCACCGGTGGGCAGTACGCGGTCGAAGGGGGCACGGTCAGCCAGCACCCCAAAATGTGACTCGCCAAGCTCAATCAAACGCTGCATCGCTCGGCATCGCAGTGTTGTAGAGACGTTGGTCAGGCTTGATTGCTCTGGATCTTCGGCCGAAAAACACTCTATCTGGCACTAAATTGGTGCGGCCCCAAGTTTGTGGCGGTAACACGATCCTGTTGTACTCGGACTACGTGCGCGTCGCGTCAAACAAAAAAAGGGGGTCTTTATGAAAATGGTATTTGCAGTATGTGCATCTTTTGCGCTCTTGGTAGGGTGCGGTCAGAGTCAGCAGCCTGCTAGTGAGGTGCCGGCGGCGCCTGCTGAGGCCAGTGCGCCAGCTAATGATCTGATCGTTGATTACGTTTGGAACGACGTCGGACCGGATGTCACGGACGAGCAGTTCGCCGATATCGTGGCGCGCTGGAATGCCCGTATCGACGCCGGTGGCTATGACATGATGGGTGCCAACGTGCTCACCCCGCAGTTTGAGACGGAAGACTTCGATGTGATCTGGGTGCTGCTGTGGCCCTCTAGCGAGGCTCGCGAGTCTGCCTGGGCGCACTGGAATGCAAATCAGGTAGAGGAGTGGACCGCTGAGCTGGATGGTGCGCTTTCTTACCAGGCCGAAAATGTGTTCACCTTCAAACCCGCAGGTGGCTGGGACAAGAACCTTGAGCCGGTACCTGCTGGCGGCTCATTCATGCCCAGTTTCAGCTTTTGCAAGATGAATGAGGGGGCTGACGAGGCCACCTTTGCGACCTTCCGCGCCGAGTACGACGCATGGCTTGAGGAAGGTGATGTAGCTAACTATGGGTACTACATCATGGAGCCGCAGTTCGAGCAGGATGATGCGGATTATGTCTGGCTGGACCTCTTCAGGGATGAGGCTGCCATGGCGGCCGGTGCGGAAACTTGGACCGGTTCCGAGTTGGAAGCCAAGTGGAATGCAATGGGCACTTGCGAGAGCTACGCCTTTGCCGCAACCGCGATTCGCCGTTAATTGGGAGGACAGAAGAATGCTCACGAAATCGAAGCAAATCGCAGTAGGCTGCGCTTTAGCCACGCTGCCCATGTTCGCTGCTGCAGACGATGGCATGACCGAGGAAGCCTTTGCAGGCCTCATGCAACTGGAGGGCCAGTGGCAGGGCACGCTAGATAAGTCCGACGGGACCTCGGTCAATCTGCAGCTCAACTACACCAGCAAGTCCAATGGCAGCGCGTTGCTCGAAGAGAGCAGTGAAGATGATGTTGAAATGCTTAACATCTTCAATATTCAGGAAGGTACGGTGGTATCAACCCACTATTGCGGACTGATGAACAAGCCGGTATCGAAACTGGTCTCCGCCGAGGGCGGCGTGATCAAGTTCAAAACCGACGCTGCTGAAAGCGGCCTGCAAGAAGGTAAAGACGAGTACGTCGACAGTTGGTCGCTCTCGTTGATGCCGGAGGATGCGAATCAGTTCAAGTACGAGTACACCGTGATTCGTCCTGATCGCAGCATCATCACAGCGAGTGCCATGGTGAGCCGGGTCGAGTAGGCCCCGCCCTAAATAATGCAAACCCCGCCTTGTGCGGGGGTTTTTATGTCAGCTCACCGCGCGGGTGGTGTTCTTCTCTAGGCGCGCGAGGAACCACTGGTGAAAATGGTGGGTGGGCACATCCATGAGGGGCGTAAACAAGCCACCATCAAAAGCAGGAGAGGCGCGGCCTCTTTGCATGCCTTCTACCACCGAGATGTCCTCGGCAAACACAATGCTCCAGGCGGCGTGAAGGCTTTCGCGTCGCGCGCTATATGCCTCATCGGTGGCGGCGGTGTCCGCATACAAAAACTGCAGCCGCTCCCGGGTTTGATCGACGGCCTCTGACATCAGCAGAATGACAAAGAAATGGTCCGCTTGAATCCCCAGTAACACGTTGGGGTAGAGCGAAAGGTATTCCGCGGTTTTAAGCCGCTCACTATCCCACTCCGCAAACTGCGGCAGCGGTTCGCTATCTCCACGCGTCAGGTCGTACACCCGGGTGCCCTGACCCGAGGCGAGTGGATCAACCGTCAGGTTGTAATGCGCATCGAGGGGCGAGTAGGTATTCAGGTCAGGGTGCACGAAGGGCAGGTGATAGGACTCGCAGTAGTTCTCCACTGCCAGTTTGTAGTTACCATTGAGCACCAGCTCCATCGAACCGTGCTCACCCGCATCGGCGGTGAGCTGCTGGTCGAACAACGGCCCCGCGAGGTCGCGCCAGCGCGAAAGCAATGGGTCCAGATGCTCGGATAACGCGGGCGCATCACCCGAGAGGTTGATAAAAACGACGCCCATAGATTCATCGCAACGGACCCTGGTGAGGGCGTGATCAGCGCAATCAAAGCCAGCCACTTCGTGCACACCCATGCCACCGATATTGGGGGTTGTTTTCAGTTGCCCGCTGAGATCGTAGCCCCACTTGTGATAAGGGCACCGAATGACCAGACCGGCGTCAGTCGCCTCGGCGACCAGTTGCATGCCGCGGTGGCGGCACACATTGTGAAACACCCGTGCGCGGCCGTGTTGGTCACGCACCATCACCAGTGGCAGTCCCATAAAGGTGACGGGGTAGACGCTACCGGGTTCGGCAATGTCACTGCTGAATCCCAGTCCCGCCCAGGTCTGAGCGATGACCGTATCTCGCTCTTTCAGCCATTCGTCGTGGCTGGTGTAGGCCCGGTTGCGAAGTGCTGCACTCTCAGTAATCGCTGGATCAGCCGCGCCGTGAGGGCTGATTTCAGCGGTGGAGGCGATGGGGTCAGTCGGGTTCATATTGGCCGGCGTTGGGGTTGATGGGCGGGAGTTTACGCCTGCTTAGGGTCGGGGAAAATCCCTTTTTGCTCTGCCGCTGCGCGGTCGGGGTTGAGGTCGCCCTGCTAATAAAAAAGTGATTTGAAACAGCAGTTTAGCTCCACGGAAAGGGGCTATTGGAGACAGGGTGGAGGTCGCCCTCTGCATAGCGTGAAAAGCGAAACGGTTCGAGGAGCCCGGGCTTGTCGCCACAGATGGTCTGCGCGACCAGGTCGCCCACGCCAATCATTTTGTAACCGTGGTTGGAGTCGGCAATTACGAAGCAGTTTTCTCGCATGGTATCGAACACCGGAAAGCTGTCCGGGGTAAACGCGCCAATGCCTCCCGAGGGCTCTTTTTTGAATTGGGGCAGGGTGCCTGAAAACCGTTCCTGGCAGTGTGCCAGTGCCGACACCCACATCTCTGCGAACTCCGCGCCCACCACGAATTCCGGTGAGGCCGGTCCATAGGGGTCTACCGCGACGTCTACCGCTGGCTTGTCGACGATAAAGGGTGCGGCCCCGCCCTGCACGCCGCCGAAATGGAAGTCGGGCTTGTAGTAGATGCCCCAAAGTTTATCTGTGATCAGTCGGCCATCCTGGTCGGAATACAGCGGTGCATCGGTATCGACATGGATGACCGGCGGCATGGCGCCGTCATTGGTGACTTGTAACTCGGGGTCAACACCCAGCGTGCCTTCCTGCAGTGACCAGTAGATCCACATGGGAATCCCCTCGGTGACCTCGCTGGTTGACGGGTTGCGGATGCCGACCTCCATGGGGAGTTCCAGCATTTCCCAGAAGCTGCGCACCCAGGGGCCCGCGGCGACTACGGCGTAATCGCATTCAATGCGACCCCGGTCAGTATCGACTGCGGTAATGGCATGACTGTTGTCGCTCTCGAGCGCTTTGACGGTAATGCCGCTGATAATGCGTACGCCCAGCGCCTCGGCTTTGGCCGCCAATCCAAACATCGCGCGTGAGTTGTTAGCGTAACCGCCCGGCATCTCATGGAGAACAGAGGTGATGCCCTGTGCGCGCCAATCTGAGAACAGGCCCTTCATGTAGCGCGCACTCTCGGCAGTGCCTTCAACGAAAACGGACTCGTAGCCAATCGCCTGTTGCTGCGCATGAATGGTTGCCACATCCTCACGCATGGATTCGCAACTGATCTGCATGTACCCCACGGGGTGGTAGCTGTAGGTCTCGGGGTCGCTTTCCCAAATGTTCACGGAGTGGGCCATGAGTTCGCGCATGGCGGGCTGAAAGTAGTTATTGCGAATCACCCCGCAGGCAATACCCGTCGCGCCGGAGCAGATACCTGACTTATCGAGAATGATGATGTCGCGGCCGTCGCCTTTGCCGGCCGCTTTCAGCTGCAGTGCCAGATGATAGGCCGTGCTCAGTCCGTGAATTCCGGCACCAATAATGACGTAGGGGCTATGCGTTGGAACGGCCATCAGATGATCTCGCCGACGTAGTCAAATGGCTCGATCAGTACCGGCATGTCGTCAGTGCACTCGCGCCCATAAGCGGCCAGCAAGCCGTTCCAGTATTGGCGATGGAGCGGTATCCACACCTCCGGGTCCTGCACCGGTGGGCCATCGAGAGAGGACTCCGCGTACCCGATGTCCCCGAACGTCGTCTCGCGAACGTCTGTGAGCTTGACGATGAGGTGCGGTGTGCCGACATAGTCACAGAGTACGATGGGCGTGCCAGGTTCGGCGTAGGGGAAGCTGTTCGCTTCGATCACCCAGGGCAGGCTGAAAGTCGCCACTTTGTCGCGGGTTTTGATGTACTCGAGGATTTGCGTGGTGGTCTCGGCATCAATGCCGAGGGAGCGCACCTGATAGTCACCTCCCAGCCCGGTGAACTCGTTTTGGGCCCGCTCCCAAAATGTATCAACTACCGATGGATCAGGTTGCGCGGGGCCGTCGGCGATCAATATGTGGCGGGGCATTGTGATTCCGCAGGTTGAGGAGTTTCTTGGTGGAATCGTGCCGTAATTCAGGCTCAGTGCCTAGCCCTAATAGCAGGGGAGCCATCGTACTAATGGATGGCCCGCCCGGCAGGACTCGAACCTGCAACCTACGGCTTAGAAGGCCGTTGCACTATCCAGTTGTGCTACGGGCGGCGCGGGCGAAGTATCCCACCCCTGAACACCGGGGCCAAGTGGGAGAGGTGGGTTGGTGCTCAGGCGGCTGTGCTGACGACGCCGGCCAGCATGGTGCGGACGCTTTGATCCAGCAGCGCTTCCGGTTCAATCGATCGATCAAATAAATTGATCAGCTGGTTAGCTTCAAGCGTTGCGATACCGTGACCCATCGACCAGATCTGTGTGGCGAGATGCAGGCTGTTGACCTCTGAGTTGCCGTGCGCGTCGCAGAATGCCTGCACCATGTTCACCAATACCATGAACGCGCCGTGCTCTTCCGCGACTTTCTCTCGCCGCTCCTCGATATCGCCCCGGTCCTCCCACATGAGCGAAAAAAAGGCATGCTTTTCCCGCGCGTAGGCCAGATACATGTGGCCCCCCGCGAGAATGCCCTCGATCGATCCGTGGGGATGTGCGGAGGCGGCCTCATCTGCCGCATAACCCAACCCCAGAATGGCCAATTCACGAACCCCGCGAAGGAGTTCTTCCTTGTCGGCAAAATGGCGATAGGGCGCGGCCGCACTGACCCCCGCTCTAGCGGCGGCCTCAGCCATCGTGAAATCCAGGGTGCCGTCTCGCTCAATGAGCTCGGCGGCCGCAACGATCAACGCATTGCGCAAGTCGCCGTGGTGATAGCTGCATCGTGCCTTGCTCATGCCGCCTCTCGCAGTGTCACCAGCGGTTCCGGCGCGGGCTGCGCCTGTGGCTTGAGAAAGTGGCGGCCCGGATGCATCAACAGTGTATAAAGCGGCGGCACCAAATAGAACGATACAACACTCGAGAGCAGGACGCCGCCGGCAATCGCCATCGCGAAGGGCGGCCAGAACTGGCTGCCTTCCAAAATGAGCGGGAAGAATCCACCAAAGGTCGTCACAGTCGTCGAGACAATATGGCGACTGGCGTCCATGACCACCTCAACGATAGCGTCGGGGTCGCCGGCGGTGGCGCGTTCATCCAGTCGCAACCCGCTGAGAATAATGATAGCGGCGTTGATAGAGACCCCTACTGAACCGATCACACCGATGAGCGCCTGAATACCCAGCGGGTACTGGAAGACCGCAAGCGCTAACAAGCTCAAGCCAAAGGAGCAGCCCGTTACACCAAAGGCGATGCCGGTGAGGCGCCAGGAGTTAAAGGTCAGCAGGATCGTGGCCAGCATGGCCGCAACAATAGTGCCGAGCGGGGCCATGAGGTCTTGAACTAACTCACCCCGCTCCTGGCTGTCACCGCCGAACTCCAGTGCGTAACCCGTCGGCAAGGGAATGGGGTTGGCTTTTAGATCGGCCGCCAGCATCTTAAGGGCTTCCTCGGGCAACACGCCGCGTTTGAGGTAACCCTGGACATTATTGAGCCGGTCGCCATTTTTCCTGGCGATAGGGCTTTCATCGGGGACCAGCGCAACCGTGCCCAGTGCGCTCAGCGGGACGGCGGGCACCAGCGTGTCACTACCGGGGTTGCGGATGGGAATCCGGATATTTCTCAGGTCATCAGTGCTGTCCCATTGTTCACGCTCCAGGATTGCGCGCACGGGTAGCCGCTCGGTGCCCTCGAGTAGTTCGCCGCCGAGGCGACCCTTCAGGGCGCTCTCGATCCCGCGGGCCACCTCGGCTTTGCTCAGTCCCGCTCGTTTGAGGGCTGATTCATCGAGGTCGAAAACGACTTTGGGCGGGGCGGGTGCCATCGATACCTTGGTATGGGTGACATCGGGGAGGGCGGCCATACGCTGCCGAAATTGCTCACCCAGCTCTTTGAGAACGGTTGTGCTGGGGCCGTAGAGCTGGACTTCAAGCGGCGCCTCGACCGGTGGCCCCTGATCAATGCCGCGCACCAAAATTTGTGCCTGCGGGTACTCTCGGTCGACTTCCTTCTGCAGGCGTCGAATGAGCTCATCGGTTTGGTTTTCGTCCGTGGTCAGAACGAGGGCGCGAGACCAGCTCGGCACGCCTTTCACGTTGGCGCGCAGGTTGTAATAAAACTCGGGCGGACTCTCGCCGATTGACCAATCAACGCGCCTCACCAGGGGCTCTGCCCGCAGCTTTTCGTCTACCTGTGTCACCAAGGCGAGGGAGTCCTCGATCGACGCGCCTTCCGGGAGTTTGACGTCGAGGTACATCTGATCGCGGTCAGTGCCCGGGAAGAACTGCAGGGTCAGCGTGCCTAAGCTCAGGAATCCTGTCATGGGCAGCGCAAGGGCCAGCGCAAAGGAGGCCAGTGGATTTCGGATGGCCCACTGTAGCGAGCGGCGGAAGGCGGACGTTAGCTTTTCATTGTCCATGCCGGCCCGCCACCAGCGTCGTTCAAGCGCGATGCCGGAGGGGAGCCACCGCGCGGCCAGAACGGGCGTCACGGCAATCGCCAGAATGAAGGACGAGACCAGCATGGCGATTACCGCAACAGCAATGGAACCCAGGAAATCGCCTCCAGCACCAGGCAGGAGCACCAGCGGGATAAAGGACAATACAGTGGTCAGCGTTGAGGACATGAGCGGAATCCGCATGCGCGATACGGCACCGCGCATCGCCTCGGTCGGCGATAATCCCGCGAGCAGGCGCTTGCGAATCTCATCGGTCATCACGATGGAGCCGTCAACGAGCAAGCCTAATGCCACCACGAGTCCGGTCACTGACATGTGTTGGATCGGAATCTTCAGGTAGAAGAGGGCGATCATCGACATCAGCGTACACAGCGGCAGGATCACAGCTACCACGAGCGCTGCGCGCCAGCCCAAAGTGACCAGTAGCACCATGAGCACCAGTGCAATACCCATCAGCAGATTTTTGCCCACGCTCAACAGGCGGTCTCTAGTGTAGCCCGCCTGATCAAAACTGGTCTCGATGCTCACGCCATTGGGCGCAGCGGCGCGATAGGACTCTAGGAAGGCGTCGAATGTCGCACCGTAGCGGTCTACCTGATAGCCAGGCTGCATCTCGGCGGCGATCAGCACCGAGCGCTGGCCGTTGGAGAGTGAGAGGGTCTGGAAGGGTGTGGCTTCGGTCTTTCGCACCTTAGCGAGATCTGAGATGCGGATGGCACGTCCATCGGGCAGGCCGCGCACGATCACGTTACGCACCGATTCAAGGTCAGTGAATTCTCCGGTCAGCTCTACCGTCAAAGCGGCGCCTGCACCGGTCAGCTGGCCGGCGGGGGCCCTGGCATCGGCCTCCGCAAGCGCCGCGGAAACCTCGCCAATCGAAATGCCCAGCATCGACAGGCGCGTTTCGTCGAGTTCGACCCGCACTTCCTCGTGGGGCAGGCCGTAGAGCTTGACTCGCCTTGTCATCGGCACACTGCGCGCCGCGTCGGCGAACAGCAGCGACTGGCGCCGGAGCTGCGCCGGCGAAAGCTCGCGACCGTCAGCGCCGCTTATTGCAATGATCTTGACGAATTCCGTCCAGATTTCGTCATCGAAGTCAGGTGGTGAGGCGCCAGCGGGAAACGTCATCGCCACGCGATCAACCACATCCCGCAGCTCGGCCATGATCTGCTTGAGTCGGGCCGGGGGGGCTTTGTAGTCGACCTCGACGAAAATCAGTGACACACCGGATGCAGAAGTGCCATCAACCTCCATGACATCAGGTTCTTCCCGCAGGGCGTCGACCATGGGTTTGGTAATCAGCGCTTCGACTCTTGCTGGGCTCGCGCCCGGGAAGAAAATCTGAATTTTGGCGAACCACGGTGTAATGGCAGGGTCTTCTTTGCGCGCCATACCGCTCATGCTGGTATAGCCGACCACCAGAATGGCGAGAATGACCAGCGCTAGATAGCGCGTATTGGCGTGTAGCAGTCTCGCGATCATGACCCGGGTGCCGCCCCGGTGTTAGCTGGGGCGTTATCGAAGATGGGCTCGACCAGATCCCCGGGGCTGATACGTTGCAAGCCCGAGGCCACCACGGCCACCTCGCTTGCGAGGGTGCCGCGCACAAAGACCTCGTTGCCGCGGGTATAGAGAATTTCGACGCTTTCACGTTGCGCACGCTGCTTTCCTTGAGCATCTGGCGTAATCGTGAGGACATCCCATAGGCCTCGCGGTGCCTCTAAGAGTGCAGAGATAGGTAGCCAGCCTCCTGCAGAATCGACCGTTTCGGCAATCTGCAGTACCGCTGATTCGCCGACTGCCACTGCGGTACTCGCGGGGAGATCAAACACAGCGCCAACCGTGAGCGTTGTGGGGTCCAGATCATCGCGGATAGAGCGGAGTTCGGCGGTGAAGCGCTCACCCTTTAATACCAATGCATACGCATCGCCGGGCACCAGTCGCCGCGCCACGTCAGCGGGGACGCCCACGTGCGCCTCCCGGCCCGTCGCAGTCACCAGGCGCAGCACCGGCGTGCCGGGTGCGACCACCGCACCGGTTTGCACCAGCCGCTCGGCCACCACGGCCTCGAAGGGCGCGCGCAAGGTGCTCTTTTCCAACTCCAGTTGCGCCGACTGACGCTGCGCGGCGGCGGTGCTCTCTGCCGCGGCGAGGGCCTGTGCCGAGAATCGTGCGTCGTCGTAATCCTGTTCGGAAGCAGACCCGTCCTCTACCAACTGCGCGATCCGTTCGGCTCGCGCTTCCGCTTGAGCTCGCTCGGCTGATACGCGGCTATAGCTGGCGGCGGCGGCATCCAGGCGCGCCTGCCTGCGGTCCGTACCTAATTGGGCCAGCACGTCGCCCGGGGACACGCGCATGCCCTCAGTGGCAGGCAGGTCGGTCAATACGCCCGCTACCTCAAAACCCACGACGCTGTCCGACCCGGCCTTGATCATGCCGAGGTAGTTGGCGTTGCGGGTAAACATTGGCTGCTGTTTAAAGACAGTGGCTGCTACCGGCATAGGTATGCGCTCGACCGAGGTAGTGGTCACCTTGTTTGCCTTGATCAGCGCAGTACCGCCGACGCTCAGGCCTATGGCCAAAGCCACTGCCCACAGGGATTTAATGAGATTTGGGTTCAAAGCATCGGTCTCGGCGTGTCACAACGGGAACTGTTACGGCGCATAATGTTAATTGGATTCACATTAAATGTAAATCCGACTAACATCCGGGCAAAAGAATAGCTTTTGGTCGGTCAGCTTGCGTGTCTGCAGGGTTTTCGCGACACTAGCGGGCCCCGTCTTAGGGCGGGTTCTGTGGTGACTCGGATGGTCCCCTCGCAGCGATAAGTGATGAACCCCGCCAGGCCCGGAAGGGAGCAACGGTAGTTACTGATTCGGGTGCCGGGGTGTGGCTGTCCGAGTCGCCTCCTTCAATCGCGGATGGTCTGGCATGTCTCATCAGGTTCTCGCCCGAAAATGGCGACCCGGCAACTTCACCGAGATGGTCGGGCAGCAGCATGTGCTGCAAGCGCTGGTGAACGCGCTGGAATCCGGGCGACTCCATCATGCTTACTTGTTTACAGGCACCCGCGGCGTGGGCAAGACCACCGTTGCGCGGATTCTCGCCAAGTGTCTCAACTGTGACACTGGCGTCACTGCGACACCTTGTGGTGAGTGTGGGGCCTGCGCGGAAATTGCCGAGGGTCGATCGGTTGATCTGATTGAAGTCGATGCCGCGTCCAAGACAAAGGTCGAGGACACCCGTGAGTTGCTGGAAAACGTGCAGTACACGCCGACCCATGCGCGCTACAAAATCTATTTGATCGACGAGGTGCACATGCTGTCTAACCACAGCTTCAACGCCTTGTTGAAAACCCTCGAGGAGCCGCCGCCCCACGCGATGTTCCTGCTGGCCACTACCGACCCGCAGAAACTGCCGGCAACGGTTCTCTCCCGATGCCTGCAATTTAACCTGAAGAACATGCAGCCCGAGCAAATCGTTGCGCACCTGGAGCATATTCTGGGGGCGGAGTCGGTGAGCGCAGATGCCGAGGCGCTGGCGTTGATCGCCCGTGCCGCAGAGGGTTCTATGCGCGACGCGCTGAGTCTCACTGATCAAGCCATCGCTTACGGCGAAGGCAAGCTGGTCGGTGCTGATGTGGCCGAAATGCTGGGCACCGTAGACCGCGGCAAGGTACTGGATGTGGTGGCCGCCATACTGGATGAAGACCCTGCTGCGGTGCTGTCATTGGTGTCGCAGATCGCCGAGCACGCACCCGATTTTGTCTCAACGCTGGATGAGCTCAGCAACATCCTGCATCAAATGACGATTGCCCAGACG
The DNA here is from genome assembly GCA_965656065.1 of Luminiphilus sp. Classification (GTDB taxonomy): domain Bacteria; phylum Pseudomonadota; class Gammaproteobacteria; order Pseudomonadales; family Halieaceae; genus Luminiphilus. The sequence goes on from CBFHIW010000052.1 coordinate 15,614, forward strand.
GTGCCCGATGCTCTGGACGCCAGTTGGCCGGACCAAGCCCGCATCGCCGAGCTCGCCGCACGGGCCACGATTGATGATACCCAGCTGTTTTGGCAGATGGCCGTCGGTGGGCGAAGAGAGGTGCATCTCGCCTCATCCGCCCGGGCAGGACTGGAGATGATTCTGTTGCGGATGATTGCCTTCCGGCCCGCAGCGGTTTTTCAGCCGCAACCCGCGGCGGGAGACTCCCCGGCAAAAAAGCCTGAACCACCGGTAGCGCCGGTGGCTCTCGATGTGACGCCGGAAGCAACCCCGAATCCCGATACTCAGCACCCCGTGCAAACGCCTTCGCCAGTACCCTCGCCGGCAGCCCCGGCGGGTGCATCGTCGCTCAACGGGCAGGCTGCGCCAGAAGCGTTAGAGACGTCGTTTGATAAGCCTGAAGCCGCCGAGACTAGTGACAGGGCGCTTGAGATCGCGCAGCGCCAAAAGACGAGGGCGGCTGCGTCTGCCGAGAAGGCAGTGTCCGAAGAGAAGGGTGCCGCGGCCGAGGATCTTTTTCGCGAGCCGCCAATCAGTGCGCCGCGGAAGGCGCCGTCGACAAATGGCAGGGCGAATGGTGCGGCCGTCGCATCTCAAGCCGACATCTCACGGGCACCCGCGCAGATAGCGCCGGAGAGAGAGACCGACGAGGCCTCGTCTCGACAGGTGAGTTTGGCGGAGCTCACGACGGACAGCTGGCCCGAACTGTTCGATGCGTTTCAGTTCAGCGGCATCCTGCACAACATCGCTTTGAATCTGGAGCTGGGCGAGGTGAGGGGAGCGCACCTGAGCTTCCATCTGGCGGAGCGAGACGCGACCCTGCTGAACGAGCGTCACCCGGCTCAATTAGCGCAAGCACTCACACGGCATTTTGGCTACGACGTTGGCGCCGAGATCGCAGTGTCTGACCATGGTGGTCGCACGCCTGCCAATCACCGCGCGGCGATCGCAGCCGCCCGCCTCGCCGCGGCCGAGGAGGCCATCTCCAGCGATGATGCGTTGCACGCTTTAATGAAGGCCTTCGACGGCCAGATCATCCCCGGTAGTATCCGGCCCAATGTGGCCGACGGCGAGCCCGAGGGCCTAGGCGCCGATGCCGAGCGTCGCCCATGAATCACTGTGCAGCCAGTTGGTTTCCGCATGATCATTGGTCGATAACAGGCTGATTAATATGAAATTAAGCCCATCGATTGAGGCGTTGATTGAAGGCCTGCGGCATCTGCCCGGCGTAGGGCCCAAGTCAGCTCAGCGCATGACCCTGCATCTATTGGAGCGGGATCGCGAGGGGGCCCAGCAGATTGCAGAAGCTATCGAAGTGGCGCTGTCCAAGGTCAAAAACTGCAGCCGCTGCCGCAATTTCACCGAGCTGGAGGTCTGTGAGATCTGCTCCGACCCCAAGCGGGACCCAACCACGCTCTGTGTGGTGGAGGCACCCGCCGACGTTATGGCGATTGAGCAAAGCGGCAGCTTCCGGGGCCACTACTATGTGCTTATGGGGCATCTGTCACCTATCGATGGTATTGGGCCAGAGCAATTGGGCCTCGAGGCGCTGTGCCAGCGGTTTGCCGATGGCGAGATCAAAGAGGTAATTTTGGCTACCAACCCTACTGTGGAGGGCGAAGCCACGGCGTATTACATCAGCGAACGAGCCCGCGCCGCGACCGTGACGGTGTCGCGCATTGCCCACGGTGTGCCGCTGGGCGGCGAGTTGGAATATACCGACGCCAATACGCTGGCACACGCGCTCAGCGGCAGAACGGTGGTGCGCGAGTGAGCTGGACGCTGATCGAGAGCAGTGACGCGCTGGGCTCGCTGTTGTCCGATAATCGCCACCACGCCATGGTAGCGGTCGATACCGAATTTCGCCGTCGCGATACGTTTTTCCCGCAGGTTGCCTTATTGCAGCTCTGCTGGGGGGATGAGCCCTATCTGATTGATCCGCTCCAACTTGATGATCTCAGCGCATTGCGGGCGTTTTTGACTGACCCTTCCCAGACCAAGTTGATTCACAGCGCGAGTGAGGATCTGGAGGTGTTTTCCCATTGGCTCGGCGGACTGCCGGCACCGCTATTCGACACGCAGCGTGCAGCAGCGCTGGTAGGGCTGGGTGCGGGGCAAAGCTACCGCGCCTTGGTCGCGCATTTTTTTGATATCGAGCTACCGAAAGACGAGACCCAATCCGACTGGTTGCAGCGACCGCTCACCGATGCGCAGGCGCACTATGCGGCGCAGGATGTGACGTATCTGCACCCCATGGGTGTGCAGCTGAAACACCGGGCCATGGAGTGCAATCGCCTGGAGTGGGTCTTGGAAGAGGGCGCGCGACTGCGCCCCGGCGGCAAGCCGCCCATCGCCAAATTCAAAACGGCCTATCGTCTGCCGCCCGAGCAACAGCGGGTATTGGCTGAGATCGTTGAGTGGCGCGAGGGTGAAGCGCGTCACCGAGACCGTCCTCGCAGTTGGATACTGAACGACAAGATCGTCATGGGCGTGGCGAAAACTGTTCCGCGTTCGGTCCGCGAACTGGCCGCGGTAGCTGACATGCCACAGGGGCTGGTGCGACGCGCCGGGGATGATCTGGTGGCGCGCATTATCGATGCGGCGGATGCCCATGCTGATCAATCGCCCGCCGTAATCCCGAAACCGCTGGCAAGTGAGCAGCGCGGATCGGTGTCCATGCTCTCCGAGTGTTTGAAGGAAATTGCCGAGAGCCTGGATATTCCAGCGGAAGTGCTCATGCCGAAAGCGGATCTTGAGCACCTGGTGCGTGAGCAGATGAACCCTTCCCTGGCGGCACCCGAGAACTGGTCTGGCTGGCGAGCTGAGACCGTCGTGGCGCCGTTGCGCGAACGCCTGAAGGAGCGGGCGGCGCCATGACGATACCCGCTGCTATGGAGGTTGAGGTGTTTAAGACCGCGCGGCGGCCGGACACGTTTCTGTTTCTTCCTGAGGGGCTGCCCCCCAACGAGTGGCCCGATGGTCTGGAGGCCGTCTTCATGCCGGCCGAAAAGGTGCTATCTCTGACGCTGACGGCCGACCAACCGCTCGCTGCGCAAAGCGCGACGCGTGTGATGGAAGCGATCGCCGCCAAAGGTTACTTTTTGCAGCTACCGCCCCAGTCTTCCTATTCTGACGCCTCGGAGCCCGCGCCATGCTGACTGTCCAGTCTTACCTAACTGCTATGTTGATCTACTGGGTTGCGTCGGCGATCGGGATCTTACTCATGCGCAGGTTGTGGTTTGCCGCGCCGCTGACTTCTCTCGGCGGCGTGATGCTCGGGCTGATCGGTGGCGTTTTGTTGGCGCCTGCGTTTCCCGCCCTGGAGGTTCAGTCGATGGCGCCGGCACTCATCGTCGTGGTGTTCAACACCTTGTTTGGCGAGGGCTTCGAGTCTGCGCTCAGCGGTGCGCTGTGGCTGCTGGGAGGTGCGCTGTCGGGTGCAGTCGCTGGCTTTTTCTGGGCGCGGAGACAGGCACGTGGCACCAGCCTGTGAGTGGTTTGTCAGGCGGACTTCGGTTAGTCTGCTCGGCCTCATGAATTCGGACACAAGAGCGGTGAGTTATGAAGTTTGAAGGTACAGAGCGGTACGTCGCGACGGACGATCTGCGGATGGCGGTTGACGCCTCGGTAGCGCTTCAGCGGCCCCTGCTGATCAAGGGTGAGCCTGGCACGGGGAAAACCATGCTGGCGGAGGAGGTGGCCGCGGGTCTGGGCAAAGAGCTGATCCAGTGGCACATCAAATCCACCACTAAGGCACAGCAGGGCTTGTACGAGTACGACGCGGTGTCGCGGCTGAGAGACTCGCAGCTGGGCGACGGCAAGGTTGAGGACATAGGCCAGTACATCAAGCGCGGCAAGCTCTGGGAAGCCTTTGCCGCCGATGAGCAGGTTGTGTTGCTGATCGACGAGGTCGACAAGGCTGACATCGAGTTCCCTAATGATCTTCTCGTCGAGCTGGACCGCATGGAGTTCTTCGTTTACGAAACCGGTGAGACGATCAAGGCAAAGCACCGGCCGATCATCATTATCACGTCGAACAATGAGAAAGAGCTGCCCGACGCGTTCCTGCGTCGCTGCTTCTTCCACTTCATCAATTTCCCTGATAAGGAGACGATGAAGGAGATCATTGCGGTGCACTACCCGAAGATAAAAAAGAGCCTGGTGCAGGAAGCTCTGGAGGTCTTCTTCGAATTGCGTGAAATTCCCGGGCTGAAGAAAAAGCCCTCGACATCGGAGCTGATTGATTGGTTAAAGCTCTTGATGGCGGACGACATCCCCGATGAGATCCTCAAAAACCGTGATCAGACCAAGGCGATACCGCCCCTGTATGGCGCGCTGTTAAAAAACGAGCAGGATGTGCA
>CBFHIW010000053.1:0-18665 GCA_965656065.1 Luminiphilus sp.
AAAATCGGCATCCACCACGGTGGTTGATTCCGAGGTCTTGACGATTTTTGGAGCCGCGGCTGGGTTCACTTTGCCGCAACGGAGATGTTTGAGGTACAGGTGCAGGTAGCCGAGCCCCACATTGCGGATGCCCTCGGCCTCTGCGTCCATGATTTCTTCAGCGACAATGGCCGCTTGTTCGTCGCTGGCACCGGCGCGCTTCAGCGCATCAAAGCAGAGGGATTCAATCTGATCGAGGGTGAGTACGGGCATGGTGGGCTCCTTGATTAAGCCCAGATTGTGTCAAAAACCCGCGGTAGCTGCAGGACGCCCTTATTTAATTAACGGCGCTATCCAAATTTCACTTATTGCACGTGGCCCAGCTGTTGGACCGCACCGTAGAGGTAACGGGTCAAAGCTTTGCGCCCCCCAATCCCCTCCAGAGATTCATAGGGCAGGGTATCCCCGATTGTGACGTCAAAGCGTGTACCAAAGCGGGCCTTGGCTTCACGAATGAGAAATGCCATGCGTAAGGATTCCGAGAGGTGGGACGCGATATGGAAAGCCCGGCTGTTCTGGCCATGAAAGAAGATCGGCACGACACTGGCGCGTGAATCACTAATGAGTTTGGCGGCAAAGGTCTTCCAGGGTGCATCGATGGCTCGCACGGTACCGAATCTGCCGGCCGTTGACACGAATCCCGAGGGGAAAATCACTACGGGAATGTCCGCCGCCATCGCCTCCCGGGCGCGACGGCCCATCGCCACGTTGTTTTTCATTGCGGCCTTTCCGGATGAGAAGTCCACCGGCAAAAAATGGGGGGCCAGATCCTTATCCCGGCACAGCACGGCATTAATCAGTATGCGAAAGTCGCCTCTCGCCTTTGCTGCGAGGTGACAGAGGATGGTGCCGTCCATCACGCCAAAGGGATGATTGGCCACCATGACCAGCGGCCCGGTCGATGGAATCTTTTCTAATTGTGCGCGGTCATAGCGCAGATCGATTTCTGTGACCGCAACCGCGTCTTCAAAAAAGCCATTAAGTTCAAAGGGTTTTGACTTTAAGGTGTCATACAGTCTCTGCACCTTGCGTCGACCGAAGAGGTTTTCTATTCCAAGAATCAACTGGCGGACAAGCCAGGGGTCGTCTGGCTGCGCATAAGTCAGGGTAGGACGCTCTTCCAGATAATGTCGAAAAAGCGGGTCATCCAGCGAGATGGTCATGGGTTCTCCCCTCAGCCAGCTCTCCTGAGGCTACCCGGCGAAAGTGACAATTTGGTGTCAGAGCTGAAGTCGGTTTTTCTAAATCGCCGTCCAGCCGCCGTCTACCGAAAACAGCATGCCGGTCACAAAGCTCGAGGCATCACTCGCCAGCCACATGGCGGCCTTGGCCACGTCTTCGGGAGTGCCGAGGCGATTCATCGGGTGACGGCTTGCCAAGTGCGCGCGATCTTCCTCCGGAATGGACTCTCTCAGCAGAGGTGTTTCGATAAACCCGGGGCAGATCGCATTAATGCGGATGCCAGACTCGCCATATTCCACCGCCGTATTGCGCGTCAGGCCGCCCACCGCATATTTTGAGGTGACATAAAGTCCCGCACCGGGAAAGGTGGTTTTGCTCAACGCCGAGGCCATGTTGATGATGTGTCCAGATCCTTGGGGAGACATGATCTTGAGGCTCTCGCGCATGCAGAGCCACACACCCTTGAGGTTGATACCCATGAGCCGGTCATAGTCGGCTTCGTCGGTTTCCTCGAGCGGTACCAGCGGTGAGCCGACGCCTGCGTTGTTGAGCACGATATCCAGTGCCCCCAGGGCTTTCACGCTGTTGGCGAAGAAGTCAGCTACCGCATCGGCGCTGGCCACGTCACAGAGCTGGCCATAGTGGCTCCCGCCGATGGCAGTGAGCGATGCCAGCGCCTCATCCAGCCGTACTTGTTCAACATCACAGATGGCGACGTCTGCCCCGGCCGTCACAAACGCCTCTGCGCAGGCCAGACCAATGCCGGCGCCTGCGCCGGTGATCAGTATTTTTTTGCCTTTCAGTGACAGCTCCATGACAGCCCCCTCAATGAACGCTGTGTCAGAGGATACCCGGGATAATCGCCTTGCGCTCGGCGGGGTAGTCCTCAAAGTTTTTGTGGAACCAGCGGTGGGTGTAAATCGCACGGGGGATGAGGTTCCCTGCCGTCATGGCCAGCACAAACACGGCGCCGAGGTTCCACGCCATGATGGCGAAGCCGGTAAAAGAGAGAATCTCACCCAGATACTGCGGGCAGCTGACAAAGCGGAAGCCGCCGCCATAGGGAATTTTGTAGCGCGGCTCGTCAGGGCTTGGGTTCAGGGAGCGCAGGTTGCGCAGGATGCGATCCGAGTGAATGTTGAGCACGAAGCCGACAATGTAGATAGCAAAGCCAATGCGGAATCGAGGATCGGTAAACCAGTCGTAGGTGTATTGGGTGCCCAGCTCAGTCAAATACGCGGCGTTGAAGTAGCCGTGCAGAAACAGCGTGATCCAGCCCGCGATGACCACGCCGAAGGAAAAGCTCGCCTGTGAACCGGGCTGCACCCGCATGAGTAGCGGGGTGATCAACGCGCGGTTGGTATAGTGCACCATCCAGATCGCCAGGAAGAAAAGCGGTACCACCTGATCGGCGTTAGTGCCCATAAAGAACACCACGGGGAACACGATCAGCCCGGGCAACTCCATCAACACCCAGCCTTGCTTGGCGCCGAGCTTCAGTCCCTTGGCGCGCTTGCCGCCGCCGAATCGGCCGCCATAGGCTGCAGTGCCGAAGAAGCTACTCACCAAAACCAGCGCTGCATAGGCAAAGCCAATGATCAGAAGGGTGTCGTAGAGGGGGTCACCGGTATACCAGGTCATGGGTTACTCCTTGATCGGTGCGCCGCGAGGCACCATGCATGAGACGTTTATTGTCGAGTACCTGATTCGCCCATTCAGCCCCCGTAAGGACTACATGCTATCGTCCGAACGAGGGCTGCAAGTGGCCGCCATGCTGCCTACAGTCTGATCGCAAGTCGAATAACAACAGCGCTGTCAGCGGCAAACGCCGCTGCATGCAGTCGGTGGAGTGCATGGACTTTAATCCGCTACAAGCAGATCAGGTATCGGCGTGGGAGGGTACTGCCGACGTCTTGATTGTGGGCTTCGGCGGCGCCGGCGCCTGTGCTGCGATTGAGGCTGCAGACAGCGGTGCCAGCGTGATCATTTTTGACGCTGCATCGGGCGCCGGTGGTTCCACCGCGCTCAGCTCGGCCGAGCTCTACCTGGGGGGCGGAACCAGCGTGCAGCAGGCGGTGGGCTGCGACGACACCGTAGAAGCGACCTTCGGTTATCTGATGGCGGCCAATTCGCCGCAGGCAGACCCCGAAAAGGTGCGCGCCTATGCCGAGGGTGGAGCGGATCATCTGGAATGGCTGAAGTCGTTAGGCGTGCCATTCAAACATTCGGAATACCCACATCGCGCGATGATAGCTTTAACGGACGATTGCCTGCTCTACACGGGTAGCGAAAAAGCCTGGCCATACCGCGACCAGTTTGCGCCCGCGCCACGCGGTCACAACCTCGAGGTGGAGGGGGATAACGGTGGTCCACTCTTGATGCAGCTGTTGGAAGTCGCCGTGCGAGAACGGGGCGTCTCGGTGGCGCTGGAATCGCGTGTGTTGCGGCTCATTGTGGAAGGTCGCGATGACGCACTCGCGGTCTGTGGCGTGGTGGTGCGGCAGGACGGTGAGGAGCGGTCTTACCGGGCAGAGCGAGGCGTGGTGCTATGCGCAGGGGGGTTTGTCATGAACTCGGACATGCTCAACAAGCACGCCCCCAAGCTACAGAGAGCCACCATCCCGATTGGGAACCCCAATGACACCGGTGCGGGTATCCAAATGGCGGCGGCCTTGGGTGCGCGGCTGATCAACATGGATGAAGGTTTTGTGAGCCTGCCGTTCTATCCGCCCGCCTCACTCACCTACGGCATCCTGGTCGACGGCAACGGGCAGCGCTTTATTAACGAAGATGTCTATCACGGTCGGGTGGGTACTCTGATACTCGACCAAACCTGGCCGGTGTACCTGGTGGTATCGGTCGAGGATTATGCGGACTACGAGACGGTGTCGTACTTGGGTGCGCCGATCGCGGCAACCGGCGAGACGATAGAAGAGCTGTGTGCCGAGCTCGGGCTACCCGAAGGCGCGTTAGAAACCACGATTGAGACGTTTAACACCAGTGCGGCTCAGGGCGAGGACCCTCAGTGTCACAAGCACCCGGACTGGTTAAAACCCCTTACCGCGCCGTTGGTGGCGCTGGACTGCACCCCCGGACGCGGTGCGTTTTTCCCTTACTTCACGCTGGGTGGAGTGGACACCACGGTTAACGGTGCGGTCTTGAACGAGACGGGGAACACGATCCCCGGGCTTTATGCGGCGGGCCGCACCGCCTGCGGCGTGCCACGCAGGGGCGATGGCTACGCCTCTGGTAGTTCGGTTGGCGATGCGACATTCTCTGGGCGACATGCGGGTCGCGCGGCGGCACAAACAGGAGACACGGCATGAGTGATGGCAGCGATGTATTGGCGAGAATCGATCGACTCGAGTCACTCGATGAGATCCGCCAGCTTGCCGCTAAATACTCTTTAGCACTGGATATGCGCGACCTCGATGCGCTGGTGAATTTGTTCCCCGAGGATGTACGGGTAGGCCGCGACAAGGTGGGTCGCGCGCACTTTAAGCATTGGATGGACGAGACGCTGAGGCAACAGTTCACCGGCACAGCCCACCACATTGGCAACCACATTATCGAATTCGAATCGCCGGACCGGGCAGTGGGGTTGGTGTATTCCAAAAATGAGCACGAGACCCCCACAGATGATGGTGGGTGCGAGTGGGTGATCATGCAGATGCTGTATTGGGATCACTACGCTCGGCAGGAAGGGCGATGGCTGTTTCATCGGCGTTTGCCCTGCTACTGGTACGCGACGGACCTCAACAAGCCGCCAGTGGGTGACCACAAAATGCGCTGGCCGGATCGCGACCACTACGACGGTGAGTTTCACTCGCTATTTCCCTCCTGGCAGGCCTTTTGGAATCATCCGCCCAGCGATGACTTACCCCAGGTCGCTGAGCCCGCACCACTGGAAAAGTTCCTCGAGACTATGCGCGCGGGTGCAGCAGACCCGTCGATTCGCACGCGATGATGCGTCTCCCCCGATGTTCTCGGACAGAACGCGGCGATGCAGGGCCCCTGCGCGCGTTCGTCCACAGCGTCGATCTGCCCCGTGCCGCGGCGCAGCCAACTTTGGGGTGAGACGCTAATGGCCAGGCAATGGGACTACGTGATTGTGGGGGCCGGGGCGGCGGGTTGCTTGCTTGCCGAGCGACTGACGCAAGACGGCCGCTACAGCGTCCTGCTATTGGAAGCGGGTGGCAAGGGACGCAGTCTTGCACTGGGTTTACCGATCGGCTGGACCACCGTTGCCTACGGTAAACCCTTCAACTGGGGATTTCGGACTGCGCCCGAGCGGGAGGTGTGCGGGCGCCGGGTGCGTTGGCCTCGCGGACGCGTATTGGGCGGCAGCACTGCCATCAACGGCATGATCTATGTGCGCGGGCACCCGAGCGATTTTGATGCTTGGGCGGATGCCGGGGCAGAGGGGTGGGACTGGCGCAGCGTGGAGCCTTTTTTTCAGCGATTTGAAAATCTGTCAGCTCAGCCGAAATCAGGTCGTCTACGCATACAGCAGGCTAGCCCATCTTTATGGGGTGAGCGGTTCATTGCTGCCTGCGAGGCAATGGGTATACCGCGCAACGACAACTACCTCTCTGGCGATACCTTGGGGGCCGGCTACTACTACCAAAATGTGTTCAGGGGCTGGCGGCAAAGCGGCAAGGTGGCTTTCTTGGCCCCGGCGATGGATCGGCAAAATCTCACTGTTTGCTCAGATCGCCTTGTGGATCGTTGTGTCATCAGCGATGGGCGGGTGACCGGTGTGTTGGTGCGTGACAAGCAAAATCGGCAGGCCCTGATAGCGGGTCGGCATGTGATTCTGGCTGCGGGTGCCATTGGTTCCCCAGCCCTATTGCAGCGCTCGGGCATGGGTGATGCAGAGTATCTCCAGCGGTACGGCATCGAGCCTGTCATCGACCGCCCGGCCGTGGGTCAGAATCTGCAGGATCATTTCGGTACGCTGGTAGCGACGGAAACCACGCCCGAGGGCACCGTGTGGGCCGACGTCAGGCCCTGGCGGCTCCCACTGCAACTGGGGCGCTATGTGATCCAGCGCAAGGGCCTGCTGGCGATGCCGTCCTCGGATGTCTGTGTGTTCCACGAGTCGGGGCTGGGCAGGACAGGCGTACCGGATATTCAAATTCACTTTACGCCCGCCGCGGGTACGCATGATGAAGTGAGCGGCACTTCCAAAATGGATCCCGTGCCCGGTGTGACGGCCATTACCTATCCAATGCACCCGACCAGTCGGGGATCGGTACTGATTACCGACGCCGATGCGAGCACCGCGCCCGAGATTCGGGCTAACTATCTCACCACCGAGCACGACCGGCAGGTTTTGCTCTCGGGTATTCGGACGCTCCGCCGCATTTATGACGCGCCACCTATGCAGGCCCATCGGCGCGCAGAGATCAGACCGGGCGCTGACGCCCAGACGGATGAGGCGCTCCTTCAAAAGGCCGGGCAGCAGGGCACGACCGGCTACCATCCCGTGGGGACCTGTCGCATGGGTTCCGATCAGGACGCGGTGGTGAACTCTGATCTGAAAGTGCGAGGTCTGTCCGGACTATCGGTGATTGATGCGTCGGTGATGCCAAAGCTGACATCGGGTAATACCATGGCGGCCACGTACATGATTGCAGAGTACGGCGCCGATAAACTGTTGCGCGAGCGGGACGACCCCGCTCGCTAATTCTCCGGGGGAAATTGAATCATGCCCATGCCGCGCGATATTGAAGTGATCGACTTGATGATGGCGATCCCCAATAACGACACCTCCGACTACTACGATTTCATCAAACCCTTGTTGATGGACGAGGAGAGTCGTCAGCAGTTTCAGATGCCCGCCGAATACATGTTCAAGAACCTGCCCCAGGTGGGAGAGCATGATGATTATGCGGTGTACACGCTCAGCAAAATGGATGAGTTCGGCATCGCCAAGGGCATGATCGGCGTGGATGAGGATCAATACGCGACACAGAATCAGGCCGTCAAAGATTACCCCGACCGGTTTATTGCTTGTTACGACGCCAACCCGAACAACGGCATGGAAGAGGTGCGCAAGATCCGTCGCCTCAGAGAGGCTTACGATCTGAAGGCAGTGACCGCGTTCCCCTCAGGTTTGTGTCCACAGGTGCCGTTGGATGACAAAAAGTGGTACCCCATTTTCGTCGCCTGTATTGATCTCGATATTCCGTTCTGCCCCTGTGTTGGCGTCCCGGGGCCGCGGATACCCATGGGTCCGCAAAAGGTCGAGCATCTCGATGAGATCTGCTGGTTCTTCCCGGAGCTGAAGGTGGTGATGCGGCACGGCGGTGAACCGTGGACCGATCTCGCCTGGAAGCTGATGCTCAAGTATCCCAACCTGTACTACATGACCAGCGCCTTCGCACCGCGGCATTACCCCAAGCCGATTATCGACTTTGCCAATACCCGCGGCGCCGACAAGATCATGTATGCCGGCTATTTCCCCATGGGCCTATCGCTGGACAGAATTTTCGAGGAGATGCCGAACGTGCCCTTCAAGGACGAGGTGTGGCCCAAATTCCTCCGCGACAACGCGGCGCGCGTTTTCAAGCTCTGATGCGGCTGGCGCGCTCAGGGATAAAAGAGACTGATCGTGTCGACCACGCAGGCGGGCCGCTCGGCGCCGTCTGCGGCCAGCGTCATTCTCACCACCACTTTCACTCCGCCGCCGCTTTCCTCAGCAGAGATGATTTCGCCAGTAGCCCGCAAGGTCGAGCCCTCAGTGACCGCCGAGGGGAAGCGCACCTTCTCGGTGCCGTAGTTCACGCCCATCGACATGTTTTTGACGCTCAACAGCTGCGGCAGGAAATACGCCGCCAACGACAGGGTCAGGTAGCCGTGGGCGATCGTTTGCCCAAACGGACCGCTGGCCGCCCGTTCCTGATCCACATGGATCCACTGGTTATCGCCGGTGGCCTCCGCAAACTGGTTAATGCGCCCTTGAGTGACCACCAGCGGCTCGCTGGGGCCCAGCGTCTGGCCGACGGCTGCAAGCAAGTCACTGGGTTGATCGACAATATACTGGGACATGGTCACGGGCTCCAATCGATAGGAAGGGGCACAGCATGACAGAAGCGCCGAGTGAGAGTAAGTCGCTGGCGGGCCGGACTGCCTTGGTCACGGGGGGGTGTGGCGGCCTGGGCCAGGCGACCGCGCGGCGCCTCAAACGTGACGGCGCCACGGTCATGATCTCCGACCTGGACGCGACACAGGGCCAGTCGATGGCAGACGAGCTGGGCGTTCAGTTCCTGGCGCAGGATGTGAGCGATGTGACCGCGTGGCAGGCGGCGGCTGAGCAGATCACTGCCGAGCACGGTGCCTTGGATATTTTGGTGAACAATGCGGCGATCCTGCGCGCCGATAACATCGAGTCGGAGACGCTCGAGCAGTTCCAACGGGTGATGGCGGTGAATTGCGAGTCCGTGTTTTTGGGTATACAGCATTGCCTGCCGCTGATGTCGCAGCCCGGTGCGGCGATCATCAATGTCTGCTCTTCGTCAGCGGAGCGGGGTTACCCCCAGTTCGTTGCCTACACTGCCTCGAAGGCGGCGGTGCGCAGTTTAACGATGAGCACGGCGGTGTATCTCAAGCAGCAGGGCAGGGCGGTGCGCTGCAATTCGGTGCACCCCGATGGCATTATCACGCCCATGGTGATGAACATTGAGGGTGAGCCGCCAGTGATGAGCCGCGAGATGGGCATGCAGGCGGCCTCGTTTGCCTGTGAGCCCGAGGCGGTGGCGGATGTGATTGCTTTTCTGGCATCCGATGACGCGCGGCATATCAATGGGGCGGGCATCCGGGTCGATAACACCTCCACCATCCATGCACCTTATTGGTAGACGAGAGCGGTATGCAGGATTTTTCCGGGAAAACGGTGTTGGTCACGGGGGGCGCGGGTCATATTGGCCGGGCGATCTGTGAGCACTTTCTCGCGGCGGGCGCGAATGTTGTCGCCTGTGGACGCCGCGCGCCCGAACAGCCGATTGCCGCTGAGGGCCGTGAGGCGCATTTTGTCAGCGCCGACGTGCGCGACCCTGAGGCGTCAGAGCAGCTCATTGCTGCTGTGCTCGAGCAATACGGCCGGCTCGATATTCTGGTGAACAACGCAGGCGGCGGTCCGCCGGTTGAGGCCGCGGCGGCCACCCCATCACTGACGGAAAAAATTGTCGCCCTGAATTTGGTGGCGCCGCTGGTGCTCGCACAGCAGGCCCACACGGCATTGAGTGTTAGGGAGGAACCGGGCGTCATCATCAATATCGCCTCGGTGAGCGGTGTCAGGCCCTCGCCCGGGTCGACCGCTTACGGTGCGGCGAAGGCTGGCCTGGTCAGTGCGACCCAGTCGCTGGCGATGGAGTGGGGCCCCGATATCCGCGTGAACGCCATTGTGGTGGGCTTGGTGCATAACGAGGCCGGTTATGAGCACTATGGGGGCGAGGCGGGCTTTCAGAGAGTGGCTGACATGCTGCCGCTAAAGCGCATGGCGGAGCCGGCGGATATTGCCCGCTCTGTGCTCATGTTGTGCTCTGATGATGCGGCCTACATCTCTGGCGCGGCGTTGGAGGTGCATGGCGGCGGCGAGGTGCCCGTCTTTCTACACCTCGCTAGCGAGGCCCGGCAACCCAAATAGGCGAGCTCCACGCCCGCTCCTGAATCACCGGAGAGTAGAAAGGTTCATCCTCTGCCTTGCGGCAGCAGTTTTCGTAGACGGGGCCTGTGGCGCCCGCATCGAGGGCCCGCATATTGGCCTCGTCCCTTTGTGCTTCGCAGTCATTGGCAAACGGGTTCACCCCCGCCGCCTGACATTGCTGGGTGCTCCAGCGACAACTCGGGGTCTCAACGAGTCTCGCGTAATAAAACGCATGTTGTGCGGCGTTGAACTCCGGATCCCGCCAGACGGTGCAGACCTCGGCGAGACCGGCAGCGGTGGGGGCGCAAGACAGAGGATCAATCCCCAAGCCCTGCGTCGGGCTGCCGGCCACGTCAAAGACCTGTTCCTGCGTCTGACCCGCGTCGTCGACCCAGCCTTTAATGATTTGTATGCGCTCGATGGGGTTCCCCGGTGCGCTTGGCGTGCCGGGGTCTCGGCTTGCGGCGATGAGGAAATCCGGAGAGGCGGCGTTCTGTGTCGTGATGTTTGCACCCATGGGCGACCCGTTCTCATAGGCGAGGGTCAGCCTGTCGGCGGAAGCGCAGATGTTCTCTGGGTAGTCGCCCGCAAAGAATCGGAGCTGGGGTCGGGTGCCCGAGGTCGCGTAGGTCTCTCGACGACGGATCGCATCAAAAATAGCGTCCCGGGAGTTCTCCTCCGCCCACACCACCGCCAGGCCGCCCGGGTTTGTCGCGAAGTGATCCTGAACGTTGCGATATTGTGCGTCGCGTCGCCCCAGGTGACCCGCGTAGTCGGACTCCTGCGCAGCGCCCGCAGTGGCGCTGTGGGTATCAGTACTGCCAATAAAGCCGAACTGGAAGGGGTTAGTACCCGTTTCAGTCTCCAGTTTGAGGCCGTCTTTGAGTACGTTGCGCAGTAGGTTGCGTTCCGCAAAGGCCTCGAGAGGCACCGCAAGTCCCCGTTCGGAGCGCATTTCCCCTTCAACGCTCCCGAGCATGTGGAGGTTGTCGCTGTCGATCTGCTCAAAGTCGCAAAGCTCATCGGCGGTCAGTACACCCCTGCCGCGCAGTCGATCGTAGCGGCACTCCGACGCCCCCTTGTGCTGAATGATTTCCGCAACCGGCTCCATTTTGAGGCGCATCATTGCCTCGTCGTCGCTCTGCGGATCAGGGAACATCAAACCCCCCGCCAGATTGCTGTTGTGCGGAATCGCCAGCACGTCGCAGCCGTCGCCCCGGCTCAGGCACTGGGAATCAAGTTCGCGCCACAGTGCGGGCACGGATTGACCGGTTTCATAAATCGTTATCGGCCGCTCCGTGGTTTTGTCGTTCCGAAAAATCACGTTGCGGTGCATGTTGTTCTGCGCGCTGGCCTGCGTGTATTCGTAGGCGTTAAAGGTCGTGAACTGGCAATCGGCGGACGTGTCCTGGTGTGCCGCGGCGGCTGTTTTTATGTCTCGCCAGGTGTCGAGCTGGGCCTGCTCGCAGTCCCCAAGCGTGCAGGCAAATGAGGGCTCGGGCTGGTCCTCGGCTTGGCCGCCAAGTGAGGTCCACCAGCTTGCCGCCAACAGTTGCACCCACAAATTGCCCGAGCGGCTCATGCTGCAGAGCGGCCAGTACCGGGCGAGTCCGGTCTCCGCGGTGCACATCGCGATCTGACCCAAAAACTCGCCGTGGTCAGTGACCGCTGCAAAATCGAGTGGCCGATCGATGCGCACCTCGTCGCCTGGCTGTCCATCGGCACCAGGTAGCTGGATTGATTCCCCCTTGGCGTAGCGATAAGCATCCTCCGGTCCCAATCGGATGCTGGAGATATAGGCATCAAAGCTAAGGCCTGTGTGGACATGCAGGTCGCCGAATAGCGGTTGTTTGTTTTGCTGGAAGTGATCACAGGCCGCGAGTGCCGGCCGCGGCATGAGACTTACACTGAGCAGTATCAGCAACGTGCTGCAAAGGCCTTTTGCCAGAGCAGGGCAGTGATAACGGCTTGGATGGCCAGGGATGGCGCGAGTCATGCGGCAGTGGTCCTCTTGGTCCCCGCCCAGTATGCGCGGACCGGCTGCGATACGGGAAAATTGCCACTCACGACGCTAGTCCATTTGAATTAGCGGCGAGATCAACTCCCACTTGAGCTCAACCGCGGTAGTTTCGATACTATCCACACACAATAATAGTCGGGTCCCAAGACCTGAAAACGGCTTTATCACGCTGCACCAGGTCAGCCGAGACCCGCTGGTATCGCCACCCTACTGCCAACCCCGAGGAGAGGCTTATCCCATGAAACTACACTTTCAAAAGACCTTGATTGCTGCGGTCGTCGCAGGTGCATCGGCCACTTCCGGTGTCGTCAACGCGCAGCTCGAAGAGGTGGTTGTGACCGCCGAGCGTCGAGAGGCGAGCATTCAGGATACGCCCATTTCGATGCAGGCCCTGACCTCAGATCAGATTGAGAACCGGGGCATCGTGAACCTCAGTGATTTGTTTGTCTCTGCAGCAGGCGTCAGCGGCTACGAGGCACCTTCGTCGCGGGGTAATATGAGCCTGAACATTCGCGGCGTGGGTTCAGGTAACGCCAACAGCCCCTCCACTGACCCGGCGATTGGCCTTTACGTGGATGGCGTGTTTATTGGCAAGGGCATCTCCAACGGTGTTGATGCGATTGATCTTGAGCGTATCGAGATTCTCCGCGGCCCCCAGGGCACCCTGTACGGTCGTAACTCCACCGGCGGCGCGGTGAACTTCGTCACCAAGAAGCCCTCGAGTGAGGGTGGCGTGGAATTTCAGGCCTCGGTCGGTGACTACGGGTACCGCGCAGTGAAAGGCCGCATCGACGCGCCGATCGGTGACTCGCTGGCTATCTCTGCCTCGGTGTACAAGCGGCAGCGGGATGATCTCTACGGCAACACCAACGCGCAGGTTGGCGGCTTTGAGAATATCGACCGTGAAGGGTTTCGTTTGGCAGCGCGATGGATGCCCAGTGATCGCCTGACCCTCGACTACTCTTTTGCTAACGACAAGATCGACGAGCGTTCGCAAATGTTGAACGTGGTGGGCTTCAACCCCACCAACGCGTCAGTCCTGTTCGAATCGGGCTTTCCCGATAACCTGACCATCGCCAGCGGCGCGCGTCCCGCGACAGTAGATGCCATCGTCGGCGGCTTGGCGGGCGCGATTCAGGCGGGTTTCTTCCCCGTGCCGCCTCAGCTTGAGCCCGCGATTAACCAGTTTCTGGGATGGGGTGCTGATTACAGCGCCTGGGCCAATGAGCGTCTGGCGAATTTTGATTCCCGCACCGGTCAAGGCTCCAGCGATACCGACTCCTACAACGACAGCCAGGTGGATCACCACAATCTGACCCTCGACTGGCAGATCAGTGACGCCTTCGCGGTCAAGGTGATTGGTGGCTATCGTGATACCAACAATGAATTGAGTGCGGATCTGGACGGCATGGACAACAGCGCCGTGGGCGGTGTGCTCGGCGATCTGCCGATCTCGACCATCGGTGGTTTGATCTTCAACCAAGTGGTGCCGGATTCCATTCCGATCGCGCCGGGAGTTGATTTGGGCTTGGGTGCCGAGGACGAGTTCCTGATGGCGCTGAAGATGATTGGCGCGATCAACACCTACGGCGCTGCCCCGGTATTTAACAACTATGCCAACACGGATTATGAGCAAACTTCGGTTGAGGTGCAGTTCAGCGGTAGCTTTGACAATCTGGATTACGTGGTTGGGGTCTTCCACTGGGAGGACGAGGCCGAGTTCCGTAACCACCGAATTGCCTCCTTCCCGCTGGCAACCTCTGACACGTCTTCCTACGATATCGACACTGAGGCGACCTCGATCTTTGGTGAAGCCACGTGGCGTCTCGGCAAGCTGGCGCTGACCGGCGGCCTGCGGTACACCGAAGAGACCAAGGACGTGACCTACCTCTGGCGCGGTTACAACTCCAACTTTATTAACCGCTACTACACCCACCTGTTCTCGGGTGGCGACCTCATGAGCTACAACCTGCTCGACAACTATGTGACTAATGAAGAGGCTGAGACTCTGCCTGAGCGTGCCGGTATCTATGGCCGCAGCTTCTCTGAAGACTTCAGCAACGTTTCGGGTCGTGCGACAGCGCAGTACTTCTTTAACGACGACTTCAACATGTACGCGACCTACGCCACCGGTTACCGCAGCGGCGGCTTCAACGGTGATTTCTTTGACACGCTCAATGACGCGCCGGACGCCTACGACGAAGAGGAAGTGACCAGCTACGAGATTGGCCTGAAGTCCTCGCTGATGGGTGGCCGCATGCAGTTCAATGCCGCCGCGTTTATCTACGAGTACGAGGACCTGCAGGTCTCGACCGTACTGGCGCAGGGCAACACGGTGACCAGTGCCATTGGCAACGCCGGTGAGGCCGAGCGCGAGGGCGTGGAGCTGTCGCTGGCATGGTTGCTGACCGATAACCTGGTGGCCACTGTCAATTACAGCCACGTCAACGGTGACTTTGACCGCTACCCTGGTGTGACTGCAAACGGTGCGTTCTTGCCCCTGGATAACATCGCCCAGCGCGGCATGAGCCCGGACGATCAGGTGTCCTTTAGCGTGGACTGGCAGTTCCTGAACTTTGGTGCCAGCGCGGTGACACTCTCCATGAACGGCGCCTGGCAGTCCGAGACCAACTCGGTACCGGTCTCTACCGGCGTTTATAGCGCTGCGGGACCGCGGGACACACCGGTGGCCTTTGAGATCCTTGAGAACCAGGACCGCTTCATCATGAACGCGCGCCTCTCCTGGGATCTTGAGCTGCAATCAGGCGGCGAAGTCAGCGTGGCAGTCTGGGGCATGAACGTGACCGATGAAGAATATCGGGCCTTCGGCTTCAACTATGGTGAGGGCCTGGGCTTCAATGTGCATCAGTACGGCCCGCCCGCCACCTATGGTGTGGACTTCACCTACCGACACTGAGCCCCGAGGCAGTGAAACAAGAAACCCGCTCTTCGAGCGGGTTTTTTTATGGATTTTCTCTTTTATCGAGGGCGCGCCCTCAGCGCTGAGGGTATCGCCCCGCGGCGCGGTGGGAAATCGCCTCGGATGTGGCGGGAAATCGCCTCGAGCAAGTGAGTGAACAGCCTTTACGGCGGGCGGAAAGGCCTCGAGCGAGGGGTGAAAACCCCTCCAGTCAGTGAGCGAAAGGCTTTTAAGGCTTGCCAAGCCTGCCCGCGGAGAGCGAGTGACAGCGCCTCTAAAATCGGCGGGAAACGCCCGGCGTGTGGATTACGGGCCGCTGTCGGGCCGGAACAGCGCATCGTGGGCGCCGTCTGCATAGATGAGCGATCCCGCGATGAAGCCCGCATCGGGCGAGAGTAAAAACGCGATCAGCGCGGCGATGTCGTCCGGCACCCCGGGACGGCCCATGGGGATGGACGCCACAAATTGCCTGATCGCATCGCCATACTCTTCGCTGTTTGCAACGGCTTGTGTCATAGGGGTTTCAATGTAGCCCGGCGCGATGGCATTGATGGCAATGCCGCTACGCGCAAAATAGGGCGCAACCTGCCGAACCCATCGCGCGATGGCCTGCTTGCTCCCCGCATAGCAGTCGTGGCCCGATGCCTGCTCTGCCAGTGCCATGGCGGCGTCTCGATCCTCTGCCAGCATGGCGTCGACCAGCGCGCTGTCGCTGCACTGGGGTGCGGAGTTGGAGCTGATGGCAATGACCCTCGCGCCTGCTGGCAGGTTCGGCCGCAGGGTCTGGATGACCCTCACCGTGCCCCAAAAATTGATATCCAGGATGTTTTGCTTGTCGGGGAAATGGGAGGCCACGCCGGCACAAGTGACGATGCCGTCAATGCTGGGATGCGCTGCCGCGACCTCGCCAAGTACGGCCTCGATTTGTTCCGGATTGCTCAGGTCGACAAGATAGTCTCCGTCGCGAATATCCAGATTGACGGTTTGGTGACCGAGGCCTTGAAGTCGCGCTTGGGTGGCCGCGCCAATGCCAGTGCTACCGCCGGTGATGATGTAGATCGCCATACGCTCTGTATCCACTCGTTTGTAATGCCCCAGGCTGGAGCGCGCTCAGCGTCGCAGCTGTGCTTCGATGGCGCTGCCGGGGAGGGCTGACATGCCGCCGTCGACCTCCAGTACTTTCCCGCGGACAAAGCCACTGGCGGGCGAGGCCAGATACAGCGCAGCCAGCGCGATATCCTCCGGCTGACCCATGCGCCCCTGCGGTATCCACCTGACAGTGCTCTCCAGCATGTCGGGGTTCTGGGTAATAAAGGCGGTGCTGGGGGTCACGATGGCGCCGGGTGAGACGGCATTCACGCGAATGTCAGGCGCCAATTCATAGGCGAGAATGCGTGTCATCTGCTCCAGGCCGGCCTTGGCTGCGCCGTAGGCCGCGAAATTGCGGTCTACCATCCACGCCAGTGCCGAGGAAATGTTGACGATCGTCGCGTGCTGCGCCTCTCTAAGCAGTGGCAGCGCGAGATGGGTCAGTGAATAGGCAGAGCTGAGGTTAATTTCCAGCGTATGGTCAAACCGGGCACGGTCTACCTGCTCCAGAGAGCCGTAGCCTTTCCCCGGGCCGCCAGCATTATTAACAAGCACATCGAGGCGCCCGAATTGCGCTTTCACCGCGTCCAGCGCAGCGGCCAGCGCGTCATCATCCGTAATATCGCAGGCCAGCGGCAGCGCGGTCACGCCGTGGGCCGAAACGGCGTCTGCGACGCTCTGTAATTCGGCTTCTGAACGGGCCAATAGCGCCACATGTGCGCCCGTTTCCGCAAAGGCAGAGGCAATGCCTGCGCCTATGCCCTTGCTGGCACCGGTGATCAGGGCGACTTTGTCGTCCAATCGAAACGCATCAGTAATCATGTTGCTCCCAGAGGCCGCCGTCAGCGCCAGAATCCTCCCACTCAAAGCCGCCTGGCTGGGGTGGGGAGTAACGCCTCGTCTCGACAGCGCCATAGTCCTTTTGCAAGTCGCTGACTGACTCGCCTGCGTTGAAAATCACGGCTTGTACAATACGGCATTGTCGCACGGAATCATTCGTCCGAAGCGACGATGCGGTGGCCGGTCGCGCGAACAAACGCCATCCCGGTGAATCCTGACAGCCATGTTGGCAGGCAGGTGGGTTTTCACGTGGAATAGTTGAACTGTGTCAGAACTGGAAGGGAAATCAGGCATTGTCACCGGCGCTGGCGTCGGCATTGGTCGCGCGATTGCAATGGCGCTTGCTCGCAGTGGCGCACGGGTCGTGGCGGCGGACCTCAATATCGAGACGGCCACCGAGACAGTGAGCTTGATCCAATCAGCGGGGGGCGAGGCGGTCGCGTTTCAAGCCGATGTGAGCGACGAGAGCCAAGTCGAAGCGCTGGTCCGATACTGCACAGAACACTTTGGCACGCTCAATATTGCCTGCAATAGCGCAGCGGTGAGCCGGGGCTCCGGTCAGATCCATACCTATGAGCGGAAGGTATTCGATGACACCCTGGATCTGTGTCTGACCAATACCTTCCTGTGTCTGAAACATGAGGTGGCCGCCATGCTGTCGGCAGAAGGCGGTAGCATCGTGAATATCTCCTCCAACGCCTCGCTCCGGGGTCAGCCTTACAATACGGCCTATGCTGCGGCCAAAAGTGGCGTGAATACACTGACCCAGAGTGCGGCCTCTGAATACGGCCACAAAGGGATCCGCATTAACGCGATCAGCCCCGGCGTGATTCGTACCCCCGGTGTCGAACGCTATATGGAAGAACAACCTAAAATAGCCGAGGGTCTCAAGCAGGCCGCGGTCATGCGCCGATTGGGTGAGCCGGAAGAGGTGGCGGAAGCCGTCTGCTTTTTGCTCTCTGATCGCGCGTCGTACATCACAGGCCAGATCCTGAGCGTCGATGGCGGCGCTGCGGTCCGGGCCTGAATCGGGAGAGCACACAATGGTGATTGCCAGCGATACCGCGCCTCGGTGCCCATTACCCATGCCCTGGGGCTGGTTTCAGGTGCTGTATTCGGATGAGTTGGCGGTGGGTGAGTCCAAGCCCCTGCGTTACTTTGATCAGGACTTGGTCATCTTTCGCACCGAAAGTGGCGCGGTCAATGTCTTGGACGCGTACTGCCCGCACATGGGCGCGCATCTGGGTTATGGCATCCGGGATCAGGCGGGTGGTGGCTCTCGTATAGTGGGGGAGTCGATCGAGTGCCCATTCCATGGCTGGCGCTATAACGGTGAGGGTCAGTGCACCCACGTGCCCTATGCCAAAAACCTGCCGCCCCGGGTTGCCAAGGGCGAACAGGTCATCGCCTGCTGGCCGGTGCGCGAAATCAACCAGACGATTCTGGTGTGGTATCACCCTGACAAAATCGCGCCGACCTATGAGCCCATGGAAATCCCCGAGGCGCAGCCCAATCACCCGGAATGGTCTGCGCTCGACATTTATCGGTGGGATATTGAGGTGCACATGCAGGAGATGGCCGAAAATGCGGTGGACCCTGCGCACTTTCACTTTGTTCACGGGACCGATGACGTACCTGACGCCGAGGTCACTGAGTTCGACGGCATCACCCGGCGCGGCCTGCTCAAGACCCGCAACCCGACACCTAAAGGCGTGATAGAGGGCGCGATCGAGAACGCCAATGTCGGTGCCGGACTCTCGGTGGTGCGCTTCTCAGGTATTTATGACACCGTGCTGATGGCCAACGTGACGCCGGTTGCGCCCGAATTAACGCGGGCCCACTACGCCTTTATTCAACCCAAGGCGACGCTGGACACGCTTGGGCAGACGGTGGGTAAGGCGATCATTCAGAACATTTGCCAGCAG
>CBFHIW010000054.1:0-18029 GCA_965656065.1 Luminiphilus sp.
TGACTTCACGATAGCCGGTCCTGACGCGTCAGAGGACCAAAGTGCCGGCCAGTGCATTCACGCAGCGACCGAGGCGCTGGCGCAGCATTCACTGGAGACCAAAGGATTCTCGGTTCCCCTATTTCACGCATTAATGCAGGCCTGTGGTCTGTCGGCTGATGCACTCTATCGACATTACGTGGGCAAAAATGTGCTGAACTTTTTCCGTCAGGATCACGGTTATCAGGATGGCACCTACATCAAAGAGTGGCAGGGCCGGGAAGATAATGAGCACCTGTCTGAGCTGCTTGAATCGCTGGATGCGGCCGCTGCCGGTTTTCCCGAGGCGGTGTATGAGGCGCTCGCTAGCCGCTACGCTGATGTGACGTGAGTGAATTTACAGACCATTTTTATCAAACGCAGGACGGCCTCAGGCTGTATGCCCGCGACTATGCGGGCCCCGATGATGCCCCTGTCGTGCTGTGTCTGCACGGCTTAACCCGCAACAGTCGAGATTTTCAGGAGCTTGCGCCTGCGCTCGCCGATCACTTTCGGGTGCTGGTGCCTGAGCAGCGGGGCCGGGGCCGGTCAGACTATGACGACGATGTGTCGCGGTACGCGTTGCTGCAATACGTCGAGGACATGCGTGGCCTGCTGAGCGATTTGGGGATAGCGCACGTGGCGATTGTGGGGACTTCCATGGGCGGCCTCATGACCTTCGCGTTGAATGCGCTGTACCCGGGGCTGTTGACGTGCGCTGTGATCAACGATATCGGGCCCGAAATCGCGGAGGTCGGGTTGAGCCGCATCAAGTCCTCCGTGGGCAGGGTGGGCCCATTCGCAGATTGGGACGCGGCCACGGCGTATTTGAAATCGGTAAGCGTTGAGATTTTTCCGGATTGGCAAGATGCGCAATGGGCGGATTTTGCGCGTCAGTGCTACATAGAGCGGGACGGGCAGGTGGTTATCGATTATGACCCGCGGATCGCAGAGCCCCTTTCTGCGGAAAGTAACGATACCGAGGTAGACACACTCTGGTCGTTGTTTGCCGCTATGTCAGCAGTGCCATCGCTACTCATTCGCGGTGAGCTGACAGACTTGCTCACCGAAAGCTGTGTGGCGAGGATGCGAGAGGTGCATCCCGGCATGACCGTACTGCCCGTGCCCCGGGTGGGTCATGCCCCGATGCTGAATGAATATGGCGTTACTGAAGCCATTTGCGACTTTTTGACCGCCTGACTTTTTGGCTGTTTGACTGGAGCGCTAGGCGCTATCTGAGCACGGGCCGTCGCTCGTTGGTCGCAGCCTTCAGTGCCCCACCTTCATATTGCCCAGGAAATCGAGCTTGCCCAGAGGCGTTCCCAGTTGGCGCAGCACCGTATAGGTCGTGGTGGCATGAAAGTACAGATTCGGTTTCGAGAAGGTCGCCAAAAAGTTGTCGGTCGTGAAGGGGATCTCCATCTTGCCGAAGCGGAAGTACATATTCTGGCCTGACAGCGCTGCCATCGACTCTGGGGTTTCTTTCTGTAATTCGGCCAGCCCCTCATCAATCAGATCGCAGAGCCCCGCGTAGTCGATCCCCGGTTTCGAGGGAGGCGGGTTGAACTCTCCTGCACGCATCCCCTGAACTGCGCCATAGGAATGGTGCCAAACAGAGATCACCTGAAAACTGAAGGGATTCATGGTCTCGTGCAGCCGGTAGTCGACAATGTCACTTAAGGGCACGTCGTTTGCTTCGGCGTGTTCTCGCCCCGCCTTGAGTACGCTGGCTGTGCTTTGAAGGATTTGCTCGTAACACATGATGCTGGCGTCATAAAAAGAGAGTTGCATGGGCGAATTCCTTTCCTCAGGTGCTAAAAATCGGTGTGGCGGGCAGGTCGGTATGGGTCACGTTGGCCAGATATTGATCAATGCTTTGCACCAGTGCGATGTCGCGCTCAGTGATGCCGCTGGCATCGTGGCTGGAAAGCCTGATCTGCACCGTGCTGTAGACGTTGTACCAGTTGGGATGGTGGTCTTGCTGCTCCGCACAATCCGCCACGTGGCTCATGAATTGCCAGGCCGCTTCGAAGTCGGCGAACTGCAGGTCTCGCGCTAACCAGCCGTCTTCCAGTCTCCAGCCCGGATGGATGATCAATCTTTCTTGGATTTGCTCAGGTGTCAGGGCGGTCATGCCGTCTTTTTGATCAGGACCACGCCTGATTCCAAATGATGGGTATAGGGAAACTGGTCAAAAAACGCCAGGCTTTCAATGCTGTGTGTCGCCGATAGTGTAGCGAGGTTGTCGCTGAGCGTCTCGGGATTGCAGCTGATATAGAGCACCCGTTTAAAGTTGCTCGCCAGCCCCAAAGTTGCGGTATCAAGGCCGGCTCTGGGTGGGTCTACCAGCAGGGTGTCGAACTGATAGTCCGTCAGTGGTTGTTTGAGATCTGCGAGCCGCCGGAATGATCTTTCGCCCGCCATCGCGGCGGCCATCTCCTCGGCTGATAAGCGAGCAAATTCGATGTTGTGGGTTTGGTTGGTCTCGGCATTCCAGCGCGCGGCGGCCGTCGCAGGCTTACTGAGCTCAGTAGCCAGCACGTTGCGAAAGCGTTGTGAGAGAGGCAGCGTGAAGTTGCCGATGCCACAGTACAGTTCGAGTAAATCTGTATCCGTGGCAACGCACTGCTCAAGTAGCCAGCCCATCATTTTTTGATTGATAAAACCATTGGGCTGCGTGAAGCACTGTTCCGGCTGGCGATACCGGAACACCCGACCCTCGACTTTAAGCACCTCCTCAGCCCAGTCGGTGTGCAGCACCCGCTTTTGTTTGCGGCTCCTCCCAATGATCTTGCAGGCCAGTGAGTCGGACAGTGCCTCGGCGGCGGCGTGCCACGTGTCGTCGAGCGGGCGGTGGTAAATCAAGGTGATCAGAAGCTCCCCGCTCAGCGTGGACAGAAACTCCACTTGGAACAGCTTTCGCCGGAGCTCGGTAGAGCCCTGCAGAGCCTCACGGAGCGGTGGCATGGCCTCGGTAATACGAGGGCCCGCTAAGGGGAACGCTTCGATAATGTGCGGATTGCGGGGTTCGCCGGGCGGAAACATCACGTAGTGGAGGGCATCACCTTCGTGCCAGACTCTGAACTCGGCCCTGAGACGATACCCGCTTGTGATGGAGGCGTGGTGTTGTGGGCTTGGCGGCGCGAGTTGTTTCAGTCGTTCTAATGCCTTCGCGGCCTTTTCGTGAAAAAGGGCTTCGCACCGCTCAGGTTCATAGTCGAGGTGCTGCACGGCGGCTAGAGGCAGTTTTTGGGTTTGGGAAGGCCGGCAATACGGCTGCCCACGCGTGCGGGCGAGCCCGGAAATAGCCCCATGAGGTAGAGGCTGTTGCCTTTGTCTGCTCCCAGCTGTTGTTTTATGTAGTTCACCAGCGCCCGATTGGCCGGGGAGTCGCCGAAGGCCGCAAAGTAGTCGCGGAGCAGAGAGAGCACCTCCCAGTGGGCTTCTGTGAGTGCAATGCCTTCCTGTGCGGCAAACGCCTGTGCGATATCATCGGACCAGTTGTCGATATCACTCAAAAAGCCGTTCTCGTCACAGAGATCAGCGAGGGTGTTTTCACTCACCATGGTTCACGCCCAGCTCATGCTGTGGGGATGCTGGCAGACTAGATCAAGCCACTCGGTGGTATCGATTACGGGAAGGCCGGCATGATCCGCGCTGTGAGACTCGGAGTCGTCGAGGACCATCACGGCACATGAAAGGGTCGAGAAAGCGTCACCCGCCACTTCAAGTAAGCCGGCATCCATGATCAAGACCGTGTCGTCGGCACCCACAAGACACAGGCAGTCGTCTAATTGCTTCTGGCCATAGACGTGATGCAAGACCATCAGTAATTCACCACGATATCCGACGCCATCTCGGCGGCTGTCCACTCCTCCTTCGACATGGGTAGGACTGTCAGGTCTTTTCGGTAGGGCTGCGCCACATCGTCTGACGCCAGCGCATAGACCCGCTCGATCTCATAGTAGGGAAGTGAGCCCAGCAGTCGATGCAGTGCCTCATGGCGCTCAGGCTCGGTTTTCAAAAGCGCGAGGCCCTCTCCGGAAAAGACCAGCGTGACTTTTTGTCCGAATGCCCCGGCGGCCAAGGCCAGGTCCGCCCCAGCCTGCAGCGCCGCCGTGGACTGAGCCTTCCCCGACAGCGTGATGAGCCAATTCTTACTGTTGCTGTTGGGTGCGAGTTCAGACAAAAGACACCAACCGGTCTGATCTGACCGCAGCCTCGACCAATGCCCCCAACCCGCCTATTTGAAAGGGGCCCTCGGGGGCGACGGCATGTTCTTCGACAGCCTGGCTACAGAGGAGCAGCTCTGCCCGGGTGTAATCTGCGATCTGCTGCCATTCCGCGAGCCCCTCCGATTGGCTTGCAGTCAAAACGCCCTCACTTTGAAAAAAGCACTGCCGGATCGTATGCCCCTGCTCAATCGCGGTCTGGATGAAGCGACGCACGGTCGCAAGGCGATGCGCGTCGTCGGGAGAGGTTCGAATGATTAATGAGATTTGCACGGTCCGAATACGAAAAGCCCCGGCGTGGCCGGGGCTTTAGCGGGCTTTACGCTGGTATTAGTCGTCACCGCCTGTGAACACGGCGATGAGATGAAGCAAATGAATAAACAGGTTGAAGATGTTCAGATACAAGCCCACCGTCGCGCGGATATAGTTGGTTTCGCCACCGTGAATAATGCGGCTGGTATCAAACAAGATCAGCCCTGCCATGATCATCACAACGACCGCTGAAAGCGTCAACGACAGCGCCGGAATCGCGAGGAAGATGTTCGCGATCATTGCAACGATTGCAACGATCAGGCCGGTCATCAGAAAGCCGCCCATATAAGAGAAATCTTTCTTGGTGTTCAGGGCATACGCTGACAGGGAGAAAAATACCAGCGCGGTACCGGCCAAAGCCTGCAGCACCATGGTTGGCCCGTTCTCCATAGCCAAATAAAACGACAGCATCGGCCCTATTGAGGCACCCCAGACGCCGGTAAAGGCGAAAATAGCCGGCAGGCCCTTGGCACTGTCCGCCATCTTGTGAACGACGAAGAGCAGCACGAAGCCAACAAGCATGAGCACTAAAGCGAGGGACTGGGGCATGTTGATTGCCACAGCAAAGGTCGCCGTCAGCGCGCTAAATGCCAGCGTCAGACCCAACAGCCAATAAGTATTGCTGAGTACCTTGTTGGTACTGGCAATGCTCGCCGCCGGGTCCATTGTCGCTGCAGTAGAGAAAACGGGCTTATCACTCATGATATGTCGTTCCTTGGATGACAACGTTGTCTAAATAATAGGGCCAAATGATGGGGAATCCAAGTCCGTCATGGAGTTGCTGAAAATACGACAGATACTGACGCGGAGACCGATAATTGGCCTGGCTCATAGCGTGGCGCCATCTCAGCCGACATCGCTGCAGGTGCTGCGCGGTTCATCGTCCTGAAAACAGGCGCCCGCTGTGGGCCGGTGCTGATGTTGTCGGGTGGCCCCAATGCGAGTCCAGCGGCTTTGGCCAAGGTGTCGGCGTCGGCTTTGGCATCGGCGAAGGCCAGTGCGAGCGCTCGACTTCGTGCGGCACCGATCTGCGAGCTACCATACTGCGGGGCCTCGACGGCCGTGGCGCCTTTCTCGGAAAGCATTTGTAGTGCATCTCCCAAGGATTCGAGTGAGGTGAGTTTGAAGCCCAGCACCCGGGTCGCTTCGTAACCCTGGAATTCCTGGGTTTCCGACCGCGGATTCCAGCGATATCGGGGTTGAATGCGGATTTGCCCGGCGTCGATGCTGTCTTCGGCTACGGGTAGCCCGTCCACACCAGACAGCAGTCGCGACATCACGCGATCAACCACTGCCTGCGCCTCACTCGCAGTGTCAGCGGTGTGACTCACCGAGCCACTCATCAGGGCGTATTCAGGTTCAATCTCGACTGTGCCCGTGCCTTCAACCGAGAGCGTCTGCGCCGCGATATTGGCAGAAAACAGGGCGCCGACGATAATCAGCGGCGCCAAAACAGCTTTTTTCAATGCGCTTACAGCCATGGTGATGACTCCGTCTTTCTTCCATGATTTCACTTAATCTGATGCCGGGATGTGGAGAGGGGTTCCCGAGACGGTATTACCGCACACAAATCGCCTAGCTCAAACCCGGCTGGCTGGGTTCGATTTCTGCGGGACGGGCTGCGGCACCACATTTCTATGTGTGCGGACATGCCGTAGTCTCCGGCACTCGTCTAGTTAAAAACGTAAAACACACAAGGAGATGCACAATGAGTTTTGTCGTGGTGGCCAAATTCCCCTGTAAGCCCGGTCAGGTCGAGGCGATGGGCGAACTTTTCAAAGCTGCGCTCTCGGATACCCGCGAATTCGCGGGCTGCGAGCGCATTGATGTGGTGCTCAAGGAGGCATCGGGCACGTATTTGCTGGTTGAGTACTGGGATCAGGAGTCCTCGTATGACACCTACCTGCAGTGGCGAACAGATACTGGCATCGCCGAGGTGTTGGCGCCGCTCATCGAGGGAGGCTGGGACGGCATCCTGGCTTCGGTTGATCGCCTCGGCGTCATGCAAGATATCTGATTTGAAACAGTAATTTACAGCCAGTATCAAGGAAGCACTTAACATGATCGATCAGCCACTCACGCTGCCCTGCGGCGCAGAAATTCCCAACCGACTGTGCAAAGCCGCAATGACCGAAGGTTTGGCGAGTCCGACTGGAGAACCCACGCCAGCGCTCAATCAGCTATACGGCATATGGAGCGATGGCGGCGCAGGTCTCCTGCTGTCTGGCAACGTGCAGATCGATGGAGATCATTTGGAGCGCCCGGGTAATGTCATCGTCGACACTGAGCCCTCGGCTGCGATGCAGGCCGCGCTGGAGGTGTGGGCGGCCGCTGGGACCCGCGGCGGCAACCATTTTTGGGCGCAAATTAGCCACGCCGGCCGGCAGTGCCAAAAGATCGTCAATCCACATCCCAAGGCGCCTTCTGCCGTCAAGCTTGGGCTGCCGGGC
Organism: Luminiphilus sp.; assembly: GCA_965656065.1. Taxonomy (GTDB): domain Bacteria; phylum Pseudomonadota; class Gammaproteobacteria; order Pseudomonadales; family Halieaceae; genus Luminiphilus. The sequence goes on from CBFHIW010000054.1 coordinate 7,013, forward strand.
GGGCAGTTCGGTGAGCCTGATCCCATGACCGAAGAGGATATTGAGGCGGTGATCGCAGGTTTTGCGCGATGTGCCAAGGTGCTGGTTAACGCGGGTTTTACGGGCGTGCAGCTGCACGCGGCCCACGGTTATCTGCTGTCGCAATTTTTGAGTCCGCGAAGCAATCAGCGAGAGGACCAGTGGGGCGGGTCACTTGAGAACCGGACGCGCTTGCTGCTGTCTTGCGTGGCGAGGGTCCGCGCCGCGGTGGGGCCCACAGTGCCGGTTTCGGTCAAGCTCAATAGCGCCGATTTTCAGCGTGGCGGTTTTGACTTTAACGAGAGTCTGCAGGTGGCCAAATGGCTGGAGCAGGCTAGCGTTGACCTGATTGAGATATCGGGCGGCACCTATGAGCAGCCACGTTTGCTCAACCTTGAGGGTATGGAGCCTGTTGAGGAGCAGTCGGTGGCCGCTTCGACGCGTGCACGAGAGGCGTATTTTGTGGACTTTGCTGAAGCGATGCGCAAAGAGATCAACATCCCGCTGATGGTCACGGGTGGCTTGCGGCGACTGGACGCCATGAACGCAGCGCTAGAGACCGGTTGCGCCGACATGATCGGGATTGGCCGGCCGATGTGCGTGGTCACTGATGCGCCAGCCCAATTGTTGCGAGGCACCGCTGAGCTGCCTCGTTTCGAGTCAACCTTATCGCTGTTGCCCAGAGCGCTTCGCTTTCTCAATGGCATCAAGCTCGTCCGCACGGTGGGCGCATTTGCGACCCAGTACTGGTTCTATGAGCAAATTGCGGCGCTGGGTCATAGTGGTAATACGCAGGTCGATATGGGCGTGATGGCTGCGACCAAAGCGCAAACCAAAGCGGCGAACCAGTGGCTGGAGCAGCGCAAGGCCCTGATCAAAGGGACATCTGAGCAGGCTGCGTGACGTCTAGTCATTGTGTTTTGCCCCACGGTTTAAAAGAGAGGCCCGCCTTCATGACCCGTAACGCTTATCAACGCATGGCGCATCTTTTGGCGATTTGGTTGATCGCGAGCACCTCGGCCGCCCAGCCCGTATCCCGCGAGAGTCTTGCCCATGCGGAGATGCTCCGAGCCCAAGCCATGGCGGGTAGTAACGCGATGGCGATTGTCACCTCGCTGACCACCGAGGTCGGGCCCCGGTTAGCGGGCAGTGAGGCAGAGGCCCGGGCTCGTGACTGGGCCCTCAATACGCTCACCGAAAAAGGTTTCGCTAATGTCCGCAACGAGCTTTTTGAGATGGACGCGTGGGAGCGGCACGAGGAGGGCGCAGAGATTGTGGCGCCGTATCCCCAGCCTCTGGCAGTCACAGCCCTGGGCGGCTCGGTCCCAACTGAAGAAGAAGGCGTGAGCGCGGAGGTCGCGCTATTTGAGACCCTTGAGGATTTAAAACGCGCGCCCGAGGGTAGCTTGTCGGGCCGCATCGCCTATGTCGGGCATGCCATGCAGCGGACACAGGACGGCTCGTCCTATGGGTATTTCAACGAGGCCCGCACTGCGGGCCCAAGTATTGCGGCGGGCAAGGGCGCGGTCGGCTACTTGATTCGCTCGGTGGGTACCGATAGCCACCGCTTTCCGCACACTGGCTCCCTCCGTTATCAAGAGGGGGTGCCGCGTATTCCGGCGCTGGCGCTGTCTAACCCGGATGCCGATCAGCTAGAGCGTATTGCGGAAGACGGCAAAGCGATCTCTGTTCGCATCAAGGTGGACAGCTCCGAGGTGCCCGCTGCGCAGTCCGGGAATGTTATTGCCGAAGTCGTGGGCCGGGAAACGCCCGAGGAGGTCGTTGTCATCGGCGCTCACCTTGATAGCTGGGACCTTGGTACGGGCGCCATTGACGACGGTGCCGGTGTGGGAATCACCTTGGCCGCGCTGGAGCTCATTAAAGATGCGGGGCTGGCACCACGGCGAACTATTCGGTTGGTGCTATGGGGGGCCGAGGAAGTGGGCTTACTCGGCGCTAATGCCTACCGGGATCAGCATGAAGGGGAGCTCGACCAGCATGTGATCGGGTCAGAGAGTGACTTTGGCGGTGGTCGGGTGTGGAAGGTCACGGCAGACAGCCAAACTGAAGCGGGCGACGCGCTCTTTGGCGAGATTGCTCGATTACTGGCGCCCATCGGTATCGCGCCAGGGAGTGATGATCAGCCCGGGGGCGGGCCGGATCTGTATCCGTTGATCGCAGCGGGCGTGCCCACCCTGCGACTACATCAGGACGGCCGAGATTACTTTGACCTGCACCATACTGCCGATGATACGGTAGATAAACTCGATGCTGCTTCATTGGATCAAAACGTGGCGGCTTTTGCCGTCTTCGCCTGGCTGGTAGCTGACAGTGATGTGAATTTCAGGTCGTCAGCCGAGTAGAGAGTCACGTTGGCTCGGTAAAATGAGGCGCTGTCGAGATCAGCCGAGGTGAAATGACATCTTGCGTGAAAGGTAAATGGTAGTTTTGCGAGAAACACAAGCGAGGATTCGCTGAGGAAGCGCAGCGATAGACCCTCGAGAAAGACCTTTGAGATGGACCTTTGAGATGGACCTTATAGAGAGACCTTCGAGAGAGACCTTCGAGAGAGACCTTCGAGATAGACCAATGAGAAACGCCAGTGACAGAGAGCAGCTAGAGAAATGATCAAGAGGGGCGAGCGAGTGATGAGAGTGAATGCCAGCGAGCGTAGTTTACGCCGCGTTAAAAAAACCTTCGTGGTCATCGGAGGCGTGTTTGCTTTCCTGACATTGTTCACTGGGTGCGCCGACAAGCCCACCTATGGCGTCGACTACGATCAGAGCTTTCCCTTCGCTGCGTTCAAAACCTATCGGTGGTATGAGGACGACCACAACACGAGGGAGAGCCAGTACCGCCGCTATAACAGTAGTGATCAGCGGGTGCGTAACACCGCGGACCAAGCGCTCATGCAGCGTGGTTTCCGTCAGGGCGCTCGAGGTCAGGCCGATTTTTGGGTGAACTACCACGTGACTAAGCGTCAGACCCAGCGAGTGTCGGGGCAGGAGCAGGGGATGTATGGTGGCGTTGCCGGCGGGACATACGGTCGCTCAGTGAGTGTCGGTTATTCCTCCGGGCAATCGGTGAAGACCTATGAAGACGGCACCGCCATGTTTGATGTGATCGATATCAAAACCGGCAGGATCGTCTGGCGAGGTGTCGCTGAGGGGCGGCTTAAAAACAACATGTCCAAGGCTGATCGAGAGCAACTCACGATTACTGTGGTTCATGAGTTGTTAAAGCAGTTCCCGCCTAAGTAAGCCGGCCGACCTATCAGCGGGCGCTGAAAATCAATTATCCGGATTTATTTGGGGGTGACGCATGAGCGCATTAGAGGGCATCAAGGTACTGGATCTCACCAGCATGGTGTCAGGGCCGGTTGCGGCCATGATGCTGGCGGATCAGGGCGCCGAGGTGATCAAGGTTGAGCCGACCACTGGTGAGCAAATGCGCCATATCGGGCCAACGGTGAATAAAGTCACTGCTGCGTTCTTCTCCTGTAATCGCGGCAAGCGTTCGATCGCAGTGGACCTCAAGTCGGATGACGGCAAAAAGATTCTATTCGATCTCGTGAAGAGCGCTGACGTGCTACTGCAGAACTTTCGGCCCGGGGCGATGGATCGCATGGGGTTCGGTGAGCCCGTCATGCGCGAGCTGAACAAGAAGCTGATCTACGTCTCGATTAATGGTTTTGGTGAAGAGGGCCCGTATGCCCACAAGCGGGTCTACGACCCGGTCATTCAGGCGCTCTCCTGCGCGACGGACATTCAGGCGGACCGGGCCACAGGGCGGCCACAGATGTTTCGCATCATTATTGCTGACAAGGTGACCGCTATTACGGCAGCCCAGGCCATCAGTACGGCGCTCTATGCCCGGGAGAAAACCGGGGAAGGTCAGCACATTCGGCTGTCCATGCTCGATGCCATGTTGAGCTTGTTCTGGCCTGAGGGCATGGCGGGCCTGACCTATGCCGACCAGGAGTTTGATGTGCGCAAGTATCAGGGCGCGATGGACCTGATCTATGAGACTCAGGATAGATTCATTACCGCCGGCGCCATCTCTGACAAGGAGTGGCAGGGCATGTGCCGCGCGCTCAACCGGGAGGACTTGATCGAACACCCCAACTTTAAAACTGCGCAGGGTCGCTTCACCCATAACAGTGAACGCAAAGAGATTACCGCTGAAGAAATCAAGAAGTGGTCGAGCGAGGAGATTCTTGCGCGCTTCGATCAAGAAGGTGTGCCGTGCGCCCCGATTATTGATCGCTCGGAATTGCTCGCGCATGAGCAGGTCGTCGCGAACGGATCGGTGGACCGACTCCATTTTGAAGATTTCGGCGAGGTGCGACAGGCCCGGCACCCTGCGCGATTCGACAAAACACCCGCAAGCGTGTCGCGACCGGCGCCCAGATTAGGTGAGCACGGGCGAGAGATTCTTGCGGCCATCGGCTATGACGACGAGGCGATTGAGTCATTAATCAGTGCAGGCCGGGTGCTTGGGTAGCAGAGGGTAGAGGAATGTCTGGGCAAAAGACGTGTTTGGTTATCGGCGCGGGCGCTGGAATCGGTGGCACGGTGGGGAAGAGGTTTGCCGAGGGGGGCTACCACGCCGCATTGTGCCGACGCAGCGACGTGGATGGACTCAACGGCATGGTCGAGGACTTTAAGGGTGCCGGCCTGTCAGCGAGCGGGCATTTGCTGAATGCGGTGGATGATGGCGCGCTGGAAAACGTGATCGAAGAGGTCGAGGCCATCGGTCCGATCGATACCGTGGTGTACAACCTCGGCGCCCAGATCGGTAACCGCTCTTTGGATGACACGCCACTCAAAACCTTCGAGCTAGGGTGGCGAATGGCCTGCTTTGGCTTGTTCCGCGTGGCTAAGGTGCTGGTACCGCTGATGATCGAGCGGGGGCATGGCACGATTCTGGTCACGTCAGCTACGGCTGCCATGAGGGGAAACAGCGGCCAGCACTCTCATGCCGCGGCGATGGCGGGGCGTCGTCTACTCTGCCAGACCCTGAACGCTGAGTACGCGGCGCAGGGCCTGCATGTGGTTCACATTCTTGTTGATGGCGCAGTTGATGCGCCGGATACCCTTGGCAAGATGCTGGGCGCCGAGCGTTTTGAGGCGCTGAGGGAGGCCAAGGGTAAAGATAAAGACGGCTTACTCCTGCCCCAGAAGATGGCGGAGACCTATTATCATCTCGCGCAGCAGCATCGCTCAGCTTGGACCCATGAGCTTGATCTGCGCGCCTACTCTGACCTTGCCTGGTGGAATCATGCCGTCAACATTTAAGGGGCGAGCGACAGGATCAGCGGCAGGGCCAGAGAAAAGGTTGGAGATAGGAGAAGTCTAATGAGCTTAACAGTCGCCCCCACTGGCGCGAGTTGCGGAGCAACCATTACCGGCGTGCAGTTGAATCAGTCACTATCCGGTGACTTGGTGGCGGAAATCCGAGCGCATTGGCTGGAACATAAGGTGGTCGCCTTTCCCGATCAGCAGCTTACACCCGCACAGTTGGTTGAATTCAGTGAGCAATTTGGTGAGATCGGTGAGGATCCGTTTTTCGGTCATATCGACGAGCACCCGCAGGTGGCAGCTATACAGCGCAATGCCGATGAGAAGACCTCCATCTTTGCCGAGATTTTTCACAGCGACTGGAGCTTTATGGCCGTCCCGCCGGCCGCAACGGCGCTCTATGGCATTACTATTCCGCCCGTGGGCGGGGATACGCTCTTCTCTGATCAGGTTGCCGCCTATGAGCAGTTGCCCGATGATCTGCGAGAGCGGGTAGCAGACCTCGCCGCCATCCATTCAGCGGCACTGGGGTATGCGCCGGATGGCGCTTACGGCGAGGCCGATCAGGAGCAGGGTCGCAGCATGAAGATTCTGCCCAGTGAGCGGGCATTGGATACCTATGAGCACCCGTTGGTCAGAACGCACCACGAGACGGGCAAGAAAGCGTTATTTTCTTCTGCCGCTTATATCAAAGGTTTTGTGGGAATGGACAAGGAAGAGAGTGACGCACTGCTGATGGAGCTTTACGTCCACCAAAGTCAGCCCCAGTTTATCTATTCGCACCGCTGGCAGCCGGGCATGCTGGTCATGTGGGACAACCGGTCACTGCTGCATGCCGCGACGGGCGGCTATGACGGTTATGATCGTCTTCTGCACAGAACAACCATCTCAGACACTCAGTTTTAGTCAAGGAGCCCAGCCGTGTCATCGAGTATTGAATTCCTTTTCGACTTTGCAAGCCCCAACGCCTACCTGTCTTACCATGTACTCACCGGTGTCGCCGAGCGGAACGGCGCAACGCTGACGCTCACCCCTGTGTTATTGGGGGGGTTATTCAAGCTCACCAATAATCAGGCGCCGATGGTGGCGTTTGGCGAGGTCAAGGGAAAGCTCGACTACGACATGCTGGAGACCCAACGGTTCATCGCTGCGCACCAGCTCGATAAGTTCACGTTCAATCCCCATTTTCCGATCAACACCATCATGTTGATGAGGGGTTTTATTGCGGCCCAGCAGCTGGGCGTGGTCGATGATTATGTTGCAGTGAATCTGTCTGCCATGTGGGAGCAGGAGCAGAACATGGGAGATCCAGAAGTGGCAGCAGGCGTGTGGCAGTCAGCGGGTCTGGACGCTGCCGCACTCGTGGAGGCGATTCAGACACAGCCAGTGAAAGATGCGCTGCTGCACAATACGCAGCAGGCCGCTGAACGCGGCGCCTTTGGGATACCGACCTTCTTTGTCGGTGACGAGATGTTCTTCGGGAAAGAGCGCATCATCCAGATCGAGGAGATGATTGAGCAGTCCGGCTGAGGGTCACCGGCTGGGAATGATTTCACAGTGCGGCGGTTTGCGGCTAACTGAGAGACCTACAGTACTTTATGCAATGCATCGAGCATGGCATTGGGTGCCTCCACCATGATCGTATGTCCGGCGCCCGGTAGAACCTCCACTAGCGGCGATGGAATCGCCTCTTGTAGTGCACGAGTGCTCCGCACGGGTGTCAGTCGGTCCTCAGCCCCTAAAATGAGCATAGCAGGGCACGCGACCTTTGCGGCTTGTTCGGTCCCCGAGGCGTAGTCGTTGCAGGCACGCATGTCGTGAAATAGCACGCCCGGCGCTGAGCGCTCGTAGAGTCGCAATGTGTTACCGATCATCCAGATGCCCGAATTTCGGTTGCCGCCAAACTGATGGCGCTTGCTGAATCCCCACTGGGTTAGCATGTCAAACGCGGCGTGATCATCCGCCTCGGCGGCATTGAGGATGGCATCCGACACCGGCATCGGCGAGGTGGTGCCAACCAGCGCAATCGCTCTGACGCGTTCGCTGTGCGAGGCCGCGCACTCGAGCGCGATCAGGCTGCCCAGGCTGTGACCCACCAAAGCGGCATCGGAGATATCCAGTACGTCCAAGACGGCGATCACCCAGCTAGCCATGGCTTCCACCGTGGCCAACGGGCTTCCCGAAGAACGCCCATGACCGGGCAGGTCCACTGACACGACATTGTTGCCGTGTCGCGCAAAATGCCGGCTCGCGAGGGTCCACACCGTGTGGTCCATGCCGGAGCCGTGGATAAATACCACGGTGGGCTTGTCTGCCTCGATCTCTCGGGAGTTGGTGTAGCAGTACGCTGTCTCGCCGTTAACCTCAATGCGCATCAGCGACTGCCCCCCGCTGCCTTGCCGGCTGCACGCAGGCCCTGCTTCAGGTCCGCTATCAGGTCCTTGGGGTCCTCGAGGCCAATTGACAGGCGAATCGTGCCTTCGCCAATGCCGCCCGCGGCCAGGGCCTCGGCATCCATGCGGTGGTGGGTGGTGCTCGCCGGGTGAATGACCAGTGATTTGGCGTCACCAATGTTGGCAAGGTGTGAGAACACGCTGAGCGCATCAACAAAGGCGATGCCTGCCTCACGTCCGCCTGCCAGATCGAAGCTGAATACGGCGCCACATCCGTTGGGCAGCAGCTCCTTGGCGAGTGCTTGGTCGGGATGGCCCTCGAGCTCAGGGTATCCGACCCGCGTGACCTGCTGCTGCTCAAGCAAAAACGATGTGATGGTGCGGGTATTCTCGACGTGGCGGCTCATGCGCACGCTGAGTGTCTCGATGCCCTGGAGAATGTGAAATGCCGACGTAGGGGCCATGCAGGCTCCAAAGTCGCGAAGCCCTTCTTTGCGTGCCCGCTGGATCATTGCAGCAGGACCGAATTCTTCAGTGAAAATTAAGTTGTGAAACCCTTCGTAAGGCTTTGACAAAGTTGGGAATTTCCCCGACGCCTCCCAGTCAAACTGTCCGCTGTCGACGAGCAGCCCACCAATTACAATGCCGTGTCCGCTCAGGAATTTGGTGGCCGAGTGTTGAATGATGTCTGCGCCGAGCTCGAAAGGCTTGATCAGGTAGGGCGTGGTCGTGGTGGAGTCCACCATTAGTGGCAACCCGGCGGCATGCGCAACCTCGGCAATAGCCGGAATGTTGAGAACATCAAGGCTGGGATTGCCCAGCGTCTCACCGAATATCAGGCGGGTGTTGTCCTGAATCGCGTTGGCGAACGCCTGAGGATCGCGGGGGTCTACAAAGGTCGTTTCGATGCCAAACCGGGGCAGGGTGTAGGCTAAAAGATTATGGCTGCCGCCATAAAGCGCCGCGGAGGCGACGATATGCGAGCCGGCACCCATCAACGTGATGATAGCCAGATGAAGCGCTGCCTGACCGCTGGCCGTCGCAATAGCACCTACGCCGCCTTCCAGCGCCGCGATGCGCTCCTCGAGCACGGCGTTGGTGGGGTTACTGAGCCGCGAATACACGTGTCCGGCGCGCTCAATGTTGAACAGCGATGCCGCGTAATCCGAGTCGGGGAAGCAAAAGGATGCCGACTGGTAGATCGGCGTCGCTCTAGCGCCCGTCGCGGGATCAGGTTGCGCACCGGCGTGTAGCGCCAGTGTGTCGAGGCCTGGGTAGTCAGGTCCTGCCATGATGTGCTCCTTGTGGCGTCACGCCGTCAGATACTGAGGCCGCCGAGTTTCGTCTCCAGGTATTCTTCAATACCCTCACGTGCGCCTTCCCGGCCCAAACCGCTCTCTTTCATGCCACCAAAAGGCGCCGCGGCGCTGGTGGGGTTAATGTCGTTGATACCGATAATGCCAAACTGTAGCTGTTCAAAGGTGCGTAACGCCCGGGCTAGGTTCTGGGTATAGATATAAGCCGCCAAACCATAGTCTGTGTCGTTGGCCATGGCGATCACATCGTCCTCGTCGTCAAAGGGCACCACTGCAGCGACAGGCCCGAAGGTTTCCTCGCGATAGATGAGCATCTCCGGCGTGACATTACTGAGTAGCGTAGCACCGTAGAAGCATCCCCGGTCCAGACCGTTCTCGGTCAAGCGCGAGCCGCCTGCAAGCAGGGTCGCTCCGTGACTGACGGCGTCCTGTACCTGTCGGTCCACCTTTTCGATCGCCGACTCATTAATCAGCGGGCCGATACTGTTAGCCGGATCCATGCCGTCACCCGCTTGCATGCCGCTCACGCGGGCCTGCAGGGTCTCAAGGAAAGGATCAAGGATACGTCGCTGCACGAATATCCGATTCGGGCTGATGCAGGCCTGACCGGTGTTGAGAAACTTCACCAGCGACACCCCTTTGGCGGCATGCACCGGATCGGCATCGTCATAGACGATGAAGGGAGCGTGACCGCCGAGCTCCATCGACACCCGCTTCAGCTGCGGGGCGCAGGCCTGTGCAAGATGCTTGCCCACCGCGGTGGAGCCTGTAAACGTCAGTTTACGGACCGCGGGGTGAGTGCAGAACACCTCGCCGATGGGTTTTGGGTCGCTTGCCGTGACCAGATTCGCCACACCCGGAGGTAAGCCAGCCTCTTCGAGGAGTTTAAAGACGGCGATGGCGCAGAGTGGTGTGCTTTCAGCGGGCTTTAACACCACAGTGCAACCCGCAGCGAGCGCCGGGCCGAGTTTTCGCGTCAGCATGGAGATGGGGTAGTTCCAGGGGGTGACCGCAGCGACAACGCCGACAGCTTGCTTTTGCACCAGAAACCGCTGATCTGCCCGCGCAGACGGAATAGTCTCTCCGTAAATCCGCTTGGCTTCTTCAGCGAACCACAGCAGAAAATCCGCCGCGTACTTCACCTCATTCATGGACGCCTTCAGCGGCTTACCCTGCTCCCGGGTCATGACCTCAGCCAGCTCGCGTTGCTGCTCGAGCATCAGCTGGTAGGCGCGATACAACACCGCGGACCGGGCATAGGCGGTCTCGTTCATCCAAGCGGGCAGTGCGGCGCTCGCCGCTTCAATGGCGCGCGCAGCGTCTTTGTCTGTGCCATCGGCTACCTGGCCAATTTCCTCCCCCGTCGCAGGATTAAAAACAGGGAAAGTGGGCGTGTCGGTCTGCCATTCGCCGTTGATTAGCATCCTCAGATCTCCTCTGCTCGGGCATGCGGGCGTCGCCCTCCTCTTGGCCGAGAAAAAACGCGCGCAGGGTAGCACGAATAGACCGCCTGATTGCCGCGGGGGCAGGGCCTCAGCCTCTGATGATCGGCAACAAACTGAGAGTTGGCTTAAGCGCGCTGATGGGGGCGGGTGACAGGTTAGTTAGACAAGGGCCCAGTGGACAACTGAGAAAATGAATGAACACAAGATCCGCATAGCCAGTGAAGAGCCGTGCTCAGCAAGTAGCTCATGGGGCGTGAGGCGCTCTAGGGCCCCGTAGCAGCTGAGGGGTGGGTATCGGCTTCCATCAATAGTGAGCGTACGTCGTTTGCGACGGTGTCGGCATGCAGAAACGAGGTGCTGTAGATGTTGCGTATTTGGCGGGATTCATCGATGAGAAACACGCGCAGAATGTGCGACATGGTGCCCATGTACTCGCCATTCTCGTCATAGTCCCGGATCACCCACTGGCCATAGGCATTCAGGATGGGATCCAGTGTGGTGGCGCCCTCCGTGGTGAGGAACTGCCAGTCAAAGTCCCCTGCGCG
>CBFHIW010000055.1:0-17984 GCA_965656065.1 Luminiphilus sp.
ACCCGAAGTCGCTACGCGCTTGATTTGCTGCTTGCCTATGCCAAAGCACTGACCAGCGTGAGGGACAGCGGCCTGATCGATCACGATGCCTTTATGAACGGCATGTGATCAGCCAAAGGGCTTTTCAAGTCAGCGCGCGATAACCCCCGCTATAGAAGATGAGGGGGGCAGCCTCCCTGGATTCGAATTGCGAGACCTCACCGACGATGATCTGGTGGTCGCCACCGGCATGAACAGCATAGGCCGAACAGGTGAAATGCGCCAAGGCATCGATCAGCTTGGGCTCACCCTGCGGCCCAGTCGTAAAGTGCTCCGCTTGGGCGCTGTGACCGCCGCGCTGTGCATATTGACTCGAGAGCGCACCCTGCTCTGAATTCAGCACGCTGATGCCGAAATGCTGGCACTGCGTGTACACCGCCAAATGGTCCGAAGAGTTCTGGATGCTCCACAGCACCAAGGGCGGATCCAGAGAGACCGAAGAGAAAGAGTTCACAGTAGTCGCCAGCGGCCCCAGCTCGGGGTCATCTACCGTCACCAAACAAATACCGGTCGCAAATCGCCCCAGCGCCTGTCGAAAATCACCTGTATCCATAGTCATCCAAACCCCTTCCGCGACGGGCGCCATCTGCCAGTCGTCACTCATCTTCTATTCAGTTTGATCTGCAGGGTGTCAGCCCTGTCTCTGGTTGCACCGTTAACGATCCAGACCGCCCATCAAGATGTATTTGATCTCGAGATAGTCGTCGATGCCGTATTTGGAGCCTTCTCGCCCTGAACCCGAGGCTTTGACGCCGCCGAAGGGCGCCATCTCGTTGGAGATAATGCCCTCGTTCACCCCAACCATGCCGTAATCCAAGGCCTCGGACACCCGCCACACCCGGCCAATATCACGCGTATAGAAATACGAGGCGAGGCCAAATTCGGTGTCATTGGCCAGAGCGATCGCCTCCGCCTCATCGGCGAATGACATGACCGGAGCAACTGGCCCAAAGATTTCGTTCCGGAAAACCGCCATTTCTGAAGTGACCCCGGTGAGCACGGTGGGCTGGTAATAACAGGGCCCAAGATCAGAGCGTGCGCCACCCAGCGCAACCTGCGCCCCGGCGTCGGTTGATAAACGCACCAAGCGGTCTACATCCTCTACCGCTTTTTCATTCACCAGAGGACCCTGCTGCACGCCTTCATCAAGGCCGTTGCCCATTTTGAGCTCCGCAGTGGCCGCCACCAGCTTTTCAACAAACACATCATGGATGCTGTCCTGCACGAAAATGCGATTGGTACAGACACAGGTTTGACCGCTATTGCGGTATTTCGAGATCAGCGCCCCTTGCACTGCCGCATCGATGTCCGCATCGTCAAATACAATAAACGGCGCATTACCGCCCAACTCCATTGAGGTCCGCTTGAGCGTCGCGGCACAGGCCTGCTCCAAACGGCGTCCCACCCCTGTCGAACCGGTGAAGGTGAGCTTCCGTACCAGGGGACTGTCGGTGAGCGCCGGCCCGATCTCTGAAGAGGCTCCGACCACAACGTTCAGCACCCCTGCCGGCACGCCCGCCCGCTCGGCAAGCTCCGCCATCGCTAGCGCCGACAGCGGCGTTTCAGATGCCGGTTTGATCACAATGCTGCACCCTGCGGCCAAAGCCGGCGCAGCCTTGCGCGCAATCATGGCATTGGGAAAATTCCACGGCGTGATCGCGGCGACAACGCCTATCGGCTGCTTAATACACACGACCCGCTTGTCACTCGAGGGCGCCGGGATCACATCACCGTCAATACGCTTGGCTTGCTCGCCGAACCACTCCATGAAGGCCGCACCGTAAGCGACCTCGCCCCGGCTCTCCGCCAGCGCCTTCCCCTGCTCGGTCGTCATAATGATGGCGAGGTCTTCCTGATGCGCCATGATAAGATCGAACCAACGCCGCAGGACTTGCGCCCGCGCTTTGGCTGACTGCTCTCGCCATGACTGCATGGCGTGGTGGGCCGCCGCGATAGCAGTGTCGGTGTGCTCTCGCCCGGCGGTGACGATGTCCGCACTCGTCTCGCCGGTGGCCGGGTTGGTCACCGTCAGCGATCCGGCACCCGCGTCCTGCCATGCCCCCGCGATATATGAACCGTGCCGCAACAAACCCATGTCATGTAATTGCATTGTCATACCTTGTCACTGGGGCGCCTCGATACGATGGCGCCTTGATGAAATAGCGCGTGTTCGCCGGGGCACCCCACTACCTCAGCGGCTCGCAAAACTTGCCCCACCGCGCCGCACATAGTGTGGAGGGATCTATGAACCTGCGCTACACCCATTTGGAGGGATCACGCCGGAAACCAGAACAAGAAGCCCAACACCAGCGCGGCCAGTACGGCCGTCTCGATACAGAGCAAAATAATGGGCCTGAAGCCGATCGAGAGCACCTCTTTCAGAGACGTGCTAATGCCCAACGCCGTAATTGCCAATAACAGGAGCACCGAGGCCGTTGTGGATAGCAGTTCGAGCGCTAGCGGCGGTATCACGCCAACTGTGTTGGCACCAAAAAATGCGAGAAAGCCCAGCAGGAACAGCGGGACTCTGGGCAATCGACCCTCCGAATCTTGCCGTGACGCTGAACCAGCCAATACAAATGCGATCGCGGCAACCACCGGTATCAACATGGCGACCCGAAACAGCTTGACCATCACTGCGAGATCGCCGGCGTCGGTTGACACACTGTAGCCGGCGCCCACTACCTGAGCGACGTCGTGAATCGTGGCGCCTATGAAGAAGCCCATTGCCTCATCGTCCATACCCAGGATGTCACCCAGAAGTGGGTAGAAGATCATGGCAACCGTACTCAGGCTGGCCACACCGATCACCGTGAAGAGCGTTGCGCGACGCCGATCTTCGCTCTGCGGCAACACGCTGGAGATGGCCATCGCGGCGGAAGCGCCACAAATTGCCACCGATCCACCTGTGAGTACGCCCAGCTTGCGACCCACCCCCATCAGCTGCGCGCACAGCACGCCGCTCAAGATAGTTACCCCGACAGCAAACACTAAAAAGGCGATCGGCTCCCAACCCAGCTGGGCGAGATCAGAAAAAGCCAGGCGCGCGCCGAGTAGCGCCACACCCATCCGCAACGCGGGACCCGCCATCAGTTCTGTACCGGCAGTCATTTTGTTCATGGCGCTGGCAAAATGAAAAACCATACCCAACAGCAACCCCATCAGCATAGCGGGCGCGCCGTACCTAGCCGAGAGCGTACTGGCGACAGCGGCTAGGGCGCCGGTCAATAACATACCGGGCCCATATTTCTGCCACAGAGAAAGGAGCATTGGGGTGACCTCTAACGACACACGCAAACCCATCGGTCGCGCGGCACAGATTCGCTAGACCCCCGGGGGATACTGCCCACCCACTTTTCCTCAGGGGCGCGATATCTTACCATTCTCGCGCCGACCTCAACGTACTGGACTCTGTAACGATGGTCTCAAAAACCCGTTGGACACCACTCAACTGGCAAGACCCGTTTGAACTCGACTCGCAGCTCTCTGAGGAGCAGCGCATGGTCAGGGACAGCGCCCAGCAATACGCACAAAGTGCTTTAGCACCGCGGGTCAAAGAAGCCTATCGACAGGAAAGCACCGACCCCAATATCTTTCGCGAAATGGGTGAAATGGGCCTATTGGGTGCCACTATCGATGGCTACGGCTGCCCCGGTGTCGACTACGTCTGCTACGGCGTGATCGCACGCGAGATCGAGCGCGTGGACTCGGGCTATCGCTCGATGATGAGCGTGCAGTCCTCTCTGGTGATGTACCCCATCTACGCCTACGGCACCGAGGAGCAGCGAGAGAAATACCTCCCTAAGCTGGCGACCGGTGAATGGATTGGCTGCTTTGGACTGACCGAACCGGACCACGGCTCCGACCCCGGCGGAATGATCACTCGCGCTAAAGCGGTCGACGGCGGATACCGATTAACCGGCGCCAAGATGTGGATCAGTAACAGCCCGCTGGCGGACGTATTCATCGTCTGGGCAAAAACCGACGACGACGTGATCCGCGGCTTTATCTTGGAAAAGGGCATGGAAGGACTGACCGCCCCCAAGATTGAGGGCAAACTCGCGTTGCGGGCCTCGATTACGGGGGAGATTGTCATGGACAATGTCTTTGTTCCCGAAGAGAAGCACCTCCCCAATGTCGAGGGTCTGAAGGGTCCCTTTGGCTGCTTGAACAACGCCCGTTACGGCATCGCCTGGGGCGTCATGGGCGCGGCAGAAGAATGCTGGCATACCGCGCGCCAGTACACGCTTGATCGCTCTCAGTTTGGCGTACCTTTAGCGTCTAAGCAGTTGATTCAACTAAAATTAGCGGACATGCAGACTGAGATCGGCCTGGCCCTGCAGGGCTGCCTCCAGGCGGGCAAAATGCTGTCGGCCGGCGAGATCTCGCCCGATCTCATCAGTCTCATCAAACGCAATTCCTGCGGCAAGGCACTGGATATTGCCCGAAGCGCTCGGGACATGCTCGGGGGTAACGGCATCTCGGATGACTACCCGATCATGCGTCACATGGCGAATCTAGAAGTGGTCAACACCTATGAAGGCACGCACGATGTGCACGCCCTCATTCTCGGGCGCAGTCAAACAGGTCTCTCTGCGTTTTAGAGATTCAGCGTCAGGTGAATGTGCTGCTTGAATAACGGCAGAAACTCATCCTGGCGGTGACTCACAAATAAAAGCGTGCTGTGCCGGCGCGCCTCTATGGCGGACATAAAGCCGAGAATCCGCTCTCTATTGAGCTCATCGAGCCCCTGAGTGGGTTCATCAAGCACCAGCAGTAACGGCGATTTCACCAGCGCTCTCGCGATCAACACCAGGCGCTGCTCACCATAGCTCAGTGACTGGAACGGCGTCTCAGCCTGATCTGCCAGGTCCACCGCTTGCAGCCATTCCCGCCCCAGGCGGACCTGCGGCTCCGTCGGGGTGTCGTAGAGCCCGATCGAGTCGAAAAACCCGGAGCAAACGACGGATAAAACATCACAGCGCACCGTATAACGTCGATGCAAATCATTACTGACCAAACCAAGCTGCCGCTTGATATCCCAGACCGACTCACCGCTGCCCCGCCGATGACCGAATACGGTGACATCGTTACTGAAGCACTGCATACAATCGCCCGTGATCAGCCCCAGCAAGGTCGATTTACCCGCGCCATTTTCCCCGGTCACCAGAGTATGCTGCAGCGGCTCAACCTTGAATGTGAGCGCGTCGAGCACATTTCGGTCTCCGTAGCGAACCGTGCACTGGTTGAGCTCCGCAATGTAGGGCGCGTCATAGGCGTCAAGCCGAATGGCATCCTCGGGAATTCCCGGCTGGATGATGGCGCCTGTGCCGATGGCCGCCTCTAGCCGCGCCAATTGCGCGTCGCGCGCACCCGCGAACGCCCTGAGCAGTCCGGCGTCTACATGACCGAACTTCTCTACCCACTCTGGAATATCGGAGCGATTGCTGAGTAGCAATATCACGGCGACACCCGACGCCACAGCCAACCGAAATGTCTCGCTCAGCGCTTGCACTGTGCCCTGGTCAAGACTGTCAAAAGGGTTATCGCAAATGAGTAGTTCAGCCTCATCGAGCAGTGCCTTGAGCACCATAAGCTTGCGACTCTCACCCGTGCTCAATTCTCGATAGAAAGCCTGCAACCGATGCCGCATGTTCAGCTGATCGATGAGGGGGTCTTCTAGGCGCTCTTGAGGCAAAAACTCAGCAACACGGGTGCCCCACTCGTCCTCTGGAATGATGTCCGTTGCTGCGAGCCGCCACTCCTCTTCGTAAGTCGCCTGCTGCCGTTCAAAGGAAATGAGCGCGATCTGATCTGGAGTAAGTGCCCTTTCGACAACGCCCTGTGACGGTATGATCTCGCCCACCAACAACTGATCAATCAGTTGCTTTCCTGAGCCATTGCGTCCGAACACACACCAGCTATCACCCGACTGAATCGACCAATCCGGCACGGCCAACCCTTCGCACTGGCAGTTGGATAGGTGAATAAGCGTTACGGAGTTTTCCATCAATCTATTGCCCGATAGCAAGTGACGAGCGGGCAGTTTCCCAAGCGGCACTGGCAGACCCCGAGACTGTCAGTCAGTGATGGGTCCGCCGCAATTTCTGAGCCCCGCTGCTGATTTCCCGCTACACTGCGCGCCTCGACAAATCCTGGATACCGCACCATGACTGACTCCCATACGCGCATTGAGCAACTCAATGCGATGGCCCCCGACTTCATCAAATTGCTGGGCGGCAGCATTATCGAGCTGGACATGGATTCGCAACTTGCCATCTTTACCTTCACTGTTCCCCTAGATTACTGCCATTCCGGAGATGTCGTGCAGGGTGGGTTTGTAACGGCCATGTTGGACGCCGCCATGTCGCACGCGCTGTTTGGCACTGACGACACGATCGCCGGCGTCGCCTCTCTCGACATCGCCACACAATTTATCGGAGTCTGCCGCGGGGAGCAGCCGCTGCGGGTGACAGGCCGCGTTAGGAAAGTCACTTTCAAAACCGCGTTTCTCGAGGCCGACATCGAAGACGGAGCAGGCACACTGGTGGCCACCGCACAGTCTGTTGCCAAACTGAGCCGCCAGTCAGCGGACGCCTAGCGGGCTTATTACCCTCTATCGCAGGCGGGGAAGCACCTTCTCAGCGATGTAAGCCATCCGCCGATCACCGGACTCCACGCTCTCCCCGGGAAACTGCGCCCAGAAGTGGATATCAGAGATCTGCGGGTACTGCTCGATCATACCGCTGAGTTTTTCAACCGCCGTATCGGCGTCCCACAGCTCATACAACCCATTCTCGATGGCGGTTTTAGCATCGGGGAACAGCGGGGTCTGGTCCGGTGGCCCAAAGGCACCCCAACGAATGTATTCGTTGGACTGATACAACACGTAATCGCCCACACGCTCGGCTTCGGCCTCCGGATCCTCCGCGATAATCGCCCAGCAACCGAGAATGATGTTCCCTGCCTCGGGCGCCTTGCCATTAGCCTCGAGGCACTCCACATAAGTATCCATACCGATACCCCGGTGCACAAAAAGCCGTCAGCGATCCGCGCGGCGCGGTCAATCGCAGGGGGCGCCATGCCGCCCAACAACACCCGGGGTGCGCGGTTCGGTTTGGGGGTGATTTTAAGGTCGCCAACGGCGAAGCGCTTGCCCTCAAAGTTGACCGGTTCACCCGACCAGGCCCGCCGGAGAATTTCGATCCCTTCCTCGACGAGACTGGGGCGATGAGAGATTTTGCGACCAAACTGATCAAATTCCAGCTGACGGTAACCGATGCCGACACCCAGATCGAAACGGCCGCCGGAAATCAACGACAGGGTCGCTGCGTCTTCCGCCAGTCTCACGGGATCAGCCAGTGGCAGCAGCATCAGGTTGGTCCCCAGACGCATCCGCTCCGTGCGTGCCGCAATGGCCGCGTGGATCACCAGTGGTGACGGCGTGTAGCCATCATCACAAAAGTGGTGCTCGGTTAACCAGACCGAGTCGAATCCCATCGTCTCAGCCCGCGCGATCTGATTCAGTCGCTCGGAATAAAACTGCTCAAAATCAATCTGCCAGGGCTCCGGGTTACGGAAGTCGTACCAGAGACCAAAATCAACCTTAGACGCCATCGCGCTTACCCTCTCAGAGACCGTTCACAAAATCGTTGAGTGCGGCGAGGTACCCCTCCCGCTCTTCCATAAAGGGAGCGTGACCACTCTCGGGGAACTCTACGCCCGTCGCTCGAGGATGGTTCTCTGCTACCCAGCGTGAAATGTCTGGCGCGACGAAACCATCCTGGCCACAAATGAATGACAACAGCGGGATATCCAACGCCATCATCATTTCGCGCTGGTCCAGATGCGCGAGCTCTGCCAACGTCGATGACGCTCTGGCGCTGGAATTCAGGAAAGCCCCGGCCATGGAGGCCAGCACGGCATCCGTCGGCGGTTTGGCGCAAATCGCCGTGGCCAGCATGGTCAGAAAATTGACGCGGTCATCATTCATTGCCGCGACATTGCCCTCGACATCCCCAGGCATGCCCCCGATCTCTAGATCCGGCTTTTGGGTATAAATCGGGCTCGCCCCGGCGGTCAGTACCAGCCCGGCGCATCGATCCCCGAGCAGGCTGGCGGCATGGGTTGCCACCGCGCCGCCCAGAGACCAACCATTGACCACGACGTCAGAAAGACCCAGGTGCGCGACCAAAGCCGCCACGTCGCCCGCTATAGCCGCAATACTCAGGTCGGCAAAATCGTGATCTGATCGACCGCAGCCACGGTGATCCATGGTGATCACCCGGTGGCCCGCGGCCTGCAGCGGCAGAATGACGCCATCCCAGCAGCGGTTGTCCATACCCCAGCCGTGAATCAACACCATGGCGCGACCATCGCCGCCCAAATCCTCGTAATAGATGCTCTTGTTACCGTCTACTTCCAGCCTTGCCATTGTTAGTCTCCACTTTGTTGGGTAATCGCCACCGTTACCGTTGCGGCGAAGTGTTCAAAAAAAGCCTCGAGGTCAATTGCATCCGGGGCGACCACCCACTGATAGATCGTGCCGAACATGGTCGAACAATAGCCGGTAGCAAAATTCGCCGGATCAACGTCCGCTCTGATCTCGCCATCTGCCTGTCCCTGCTCGATCCACTGCTGGACATCGCGTCGATAAATCACATGGTGACTGGCCAGACTGGCGCGAATATCGGATTCCCGCCCCAACGACTCGTACCAGAGGATATACATTGCCCGGAGGTAGCCTGACTCCCGGGTGAAAATATCGCGCTGCGCCTGAATCGCCGCCTCGAGCGCCGCCAGCCCCTGCTTGCCTGTCAGATACTGGGATAGGTGCGCCATCCAGATGTCGTCGAATCGCGCAAATAACTCCATCCACAGCCCGTCTTTCGAGCCGAACCGGTAGCTCGCAAGGCCGCGGCTGTAACCAGCGCCCTCACCAATGTCTTTGAGTGTCGTCTTGGCGGTACCGCGCTCATTGACCAATTCGATGGCCACCTCAAACATCCGCTGATCCGACAGCGCCGTTCGCTCGGCTTGAGTATTACCCGTCGACGACGCGGTGATTACGGCGTCAGTCATTTCCCCCTCCAAAGCCCGAGTGCTTTTGTATAGCGACCTTTCCCGCCGCTACTGCTTCCCGGAGCCGTTTTTTATCCATTTTTCCCACGCTGGTTTTGGGGATGTCATCTACGACGGCCCAGTATTCAGGCACCCAAAACTTTGCCACCTTGTCCACTAAAAAAGCGCGTAACTCGCCGGGCAAGGTCTCACCATCGCAGTCTGACTTGCTGCGGACAATGGCGAGCGGACGCTCCTGCCACCGCGCATCGTCAACCGCCACTACTGCGACCTCCGCGACACTCTCGTGCTTTAGCAACACATCCTCAAGGTCTACTGAGGAAATCCACTCACCGCCGGATTTGATCACATCCTTGGTGCGATCCGTGAGCTGCACGTAGCCTCGCTCATCCACCATCCCCACATCGCCGGTGCGCAACCAGCCGTCCTCGGTGAAGGCGTCCGTCTCCTCATTGAGATAACTGCCGGTGACCCAGGCGCCTTTCAACTGAAGCTCGCCTACTGTCGTACCGTCCTGCTCCAGAAGATTGCCTTCATCATCCATCACCCGCACTTCAATACCGGGAACGGGCCGGCCGCTTTTCAGTCGCCAATAGGTCTCTGTCTCGCCATTGAGGTCTTTGGGTGGATGCGACAGCACGCACATCGGGCTGGTCTCTGTCATCCCCCACCCCTGAATCACGGGTACATTCCATCGATCTCGCACCGCTTCGATCATCGACGAGGGCACGGCGGACCCTCCCGATACGATGGCCCGGAAACAGGACAAATCCAACGGCGCCGTCTCATCCGCCAGCAATAGATCGCCCAACAGGGTCGGCACCATTGCGGTCAGGGTCGGCCGCGCTGACTCGATCATGGTGCGTAAATGGGGTCCCTGCAGATGCGGACCCGGCATCACCATGTCAGCGCCGGACATCCAGCCGCTGTAGGGAAACCCCCAGGCATTGGCGTGGAACATCGAGGGCAGCATCAGGATCATGTCCCGCTCCTGCACCGCAAAGCTGTCTACAGAACGCGAGGCCAACGCGTGTAGATAGGTAGTTTTCTGGCTGTAGGCCACGCCTTTTGGGTTACCCGTGGTGCCACTGGTGTAGCAAATCCCCGCGGCCGCGTTCTCCTCGGGCTCGGGCCAGAGGAAAGTCTCTTCCGAGTTGCGCAATAAGGCCTCGTAAGACAGGGTGCGTGGATCATTCAGCGCGGCAACAGCCTCGTCACCACCTCCGGCCACAATCACATGCTCGACATCGTGAATGAGCGGCAGGACTGGCAAAAAGCTGTCGATTAGTCGCGCATCAAGGATCAAAAACCGGTCTGCAGCATGATTAATGATGTAAGCGATGTGCTCCGCAGAAAGCCGACAATTCAAGGTATGCAACACCGCACCTAGAGACGGCACCGCCAAATACATTTCAAGGTGCTGGGTGCTATTCCACATAAACGTGCCGACGCGATCGCCGGACACGATACCCAGACGCGTCAACGCGTGTGCAAGGCGCGCACTGCTCGCATCAATGTCTGCGTAACTGCGCCAGTGGATTTGCTGACCGTCGTAGTCGCCAACGCGACTGGTACTGAAATGACGCGCGCCGAACCGGTGCAGCGTCTTCACCCCCAGCGGAGTGTTCATCATGGTGCTTGTCATGGTGTTAGCCATGCCGCCTACCAGTCCCCCGCCGCCGCGGCTTGTGCCTCGGCCAGGAGTGCAGGCACGTCATACTCCAAGCCCCGCGCGTAGTCAGAATCGAGCTTGCCGGTGACATGCAAACCGTAGGCACCTTCAGTGATCGCCGCCAGGCGCCAGAAGGCCAGCGCCATATAGAAGTTCATATGATTAAGTGGTCGGCCCAGTGACTCCGCCCAGCGACCGGCCAGCTCTCGTCGGCTGACCACACCAGCACGCCGTGACACCGCCTGCAAGACGCTAAAAGCAGGCGGCTCCTGGGTGCGATAGTCGCCCCAAAACATGAGCATCAGCGCGACGTCCATGTAACAGTCACCCACCGTGGCGAGCTCCCAGTCGATGATCGCGAGGATCTCCGGCTGCTTCTTGGAAGCCAAGGTGTTATCGAGGTGGTAATCCCCGTGAATCACGGTGGGCGCCGACGCTGTGGGTACATTGCGCTGCAACCACTCCCCGAGAGAGAAGAGCTCGGGCAGATCCCTGACCGCGTGCTCCCTGCGGACGCCCAGCCAGCGTTCAATCTGTCGCTCAACAAAGCGCTCGGGACGTCCCAGCTTCGCAAGTGCTTCCAAATCGGTCGGCACGGCGTGGAGCGCAGCCAGTTGATCAATCAAATCCTCACCGAGACGGTTCACGCTGTCAGACGAGTCGGCATAGGCTGCCGGCAAGGCATCGGTCAGCGCCACACCATCGACCCATTCCTGCACCAGAAACGGCCGGCCGATCACCGTCTCGTCATCGCACCAGGCCAACACCCGTGGCGCCTTGACCGGATAATCGGCGATCGCCTGCAGAATTTGTGCCTCGCGCTGGATGCCTCGCGCAGACGTTGGCGAGATGTCATCAGCTGGGGGGGTTCGCACGACACAGGCTTTTTCGCCGTCGCGGAACTGCCATGTCAGATTGGAGTTGCCGCCGGCAAGGGCCGACACGAACTCAGCCTGTGCCCAGCCCAGAGAACCGCGCAGCCAGTCAGCAACCTGCTCGGTGGCCTCCGACGTCATCACACCACACCGAAGCTGGACAGCAGACCGCCATCCACCGGCACGATAGCGCCTGTCATGTATCGGCTTTGGGCCACCCAACACACCACCTCGGCGACTTCGCGATCCTCGGCAAACCGTCGCATCGGAATTTGCTGCGTCATTTTATCGAGTGCGGCCTCGCTCAGTTCGGATGTCATTTCGGTGAGCACCAGACCCGGAATCACCAGATTAGCGGTGATGGCTTTTGGCGCCAGTTCAATCGCCAACGCCTGAGTGAGCCCTGACAACCCCGCTTTGGAGGAGGCATACGCCGAGTCGCCGGGGAAGCCACGAAAACCCACCACCGCGCCGACATTGACCACTGAACAGCCCTCGCCCATGTGCGGCACGGCGGCCCGGGTCAAATTCATGGCGCCGGTGAGATTGACCTGCAGCACCTCGTGCCACGCCTCGTCGGTCAGGCGATGGATCTTGCCGCCGCGGTGCACGCCTGCGTTGTTGACCAGCACATCGATTTGGCCATATCGCGCCACGATTGCGTCAACCGTCTCGCTGACGGATGAGGAATCCGCCACGTCGCACTGGAATCCCGCTGCGGACTCCCCAAGCGACTGTGCAAGCGCCATCACGGATTCCCCCCGCGCGATCAGTGCGACCTTGTGGCCAGCTTCGACTGCCAGCCGCGCGATCGCCGCACCGATACCCCGCGAGGCTCCGGTCACGATCCAGACTCCATCGCCCGCCATAATGTTCACTCCTGAATTGCGTATCAACGCGTCGCAAACCCTTGGATTTCTTGTCGGTCTCGTTGCTTGTTTGCGTCTAGCAAGTCTAAACTAGCGCCCTGATTTGGCAACCCTGATGGTTGCCCCACGGCCCGAGAGCCGACAACAGACACCCTTAGGAGGTAACGGCGTGTGGTCATTTGAAACAGACCCGGAATTTCAGGCATCACTAGACTGGATTGACGAATTTACCCGCGAAGAAATTGAGCCTCTCGATCTGGTTTTCCGTGAGCCCGGCGACCCTTGGGACCCAAACTCCCCCGCCTTTGCCGCCATGGCGCCATTGAGAGAGATCGTCAAGCAGAAACGGCTGTGGGCATGCCATTTGGAGCCCGAGCTGGGCGGACAAGGCTACGGGCAGGTCAGTCTGGGGCTCATGAATGAGATTCTCGGTCGCAGCCGCTTTGGGCCGAGCGTATTTGGCTGTCAGGCACCCGATTCTGGCAATGCGGAAATCCTGGCCAAATTCGGCACCCCCGAGCAGAAAGAAAAGTATCTCAAGCCACTGCTCAATGCTGAAATCGCCTCCTGCTACTCCATGACCGAACCCCAGGCAGGCGCCGATCCGGGTGAATTCCTGTGTACCGCGACCCGAGATGGCGATGATTGGGTCATCAATGGCGAGAAGTGGTTTGCGTCCCACGCCCGCTTTTCCGCTTTTTTGCTGGTCATGGTCGTGACTAATACGGATGCGCCCATCCATGAGGGCGCGTCGATCTTCCTGGTAGAACAAGGCACCCCGGGAATGGAGATCATCCGCAATTCCGCGGTCGGTCCCTACATCGAACAGGGCGACGGCGTGCACGCCTATATTTCATTCAAGGACTGCCGCGTCCCCGCCGACAATCTTCTCGGTAACGAGGGGCAGGGATTCCATGTGGCGCAAACCCGCCTGGGCGGGGGTCGTGTGCACCACGCGATGCGCACAGTCGGCGTCATCCGCCGCGCCATCGATATGATGTGTGAGCGCGCCCTGAGTCGTCGCACTAAAGGCGAGCTGCTTGCCGACAAACAAATGTCTCAGGAAAAAATTGCCGACGCCTACACCATGATGATGCAGTACCGACTGCATGTGCTCTACACCGCGTGGCTGATCGACAAGCACAAGGAATATAACCGGGAAGTGCGTAAGGAAATCGCCGCCATCAAAGCCGCGACACCGAAAGTCTTGGTGGAAATTGTGTCCCGCGCGATGCACCTGCATGGCAGCTTGGGCAGTTCCGATGAGACGCCGCTGGCGAATATGTGGGCCAACATACCGGAGTTGGGCGTGGTCGATGGCCCGACAGAGGTGCACAAGGTCGCTGTCGCCAAAGCCGTGCTGCGAAACTATTCCGCTCATGATGCCCTATTCCCGAGCTATCACACGCCAACTCAGCGCGCCAAGGCGCTGGAAAAATATGGGCATTTTTTGCCAGGCTGAGAGCGCATCAGAATGAGCTCGAGGCGCGCTGGCGGAGCCTGACCTTGCGCGCGCCCGAGCAGAAAACAGGGGGATGCTCGATGAACGGATCTTCACTCTCAGTGGGCGCACAGGGCCGATTGCATTGGCTCACAACACTCGTCCTGACTGCCTCAATATCGCCACTCTCCTGGGCAGCCACCGAGTCGGGAGAGCGCCTCTACGGTGAGCACTGTGCGAGCTGTCACGCGGCCACACTGAGAGGCTCAGCCCATGGCGCCGCCCTCTCCGGCCCCGCTTTTGCTAACAAATGGTCCGGGGTCTCTGCTCAGTCTCTTCTTACCTACCAGATGGCGGAAATGCCACCTGGAGAGGCCCAGAGCCTGTCGCAAGCGCAGCATACGGCCATTGCACAATACGTGATTGATCAATCCGGGCTGGACTCAGAGACCTTACTGGTCAGCTCAGCGGCGGACCTCACCAGCGTACCTGCCGATGCCGTCGAGGTGGTGGAGTTTGCTGAAGCGGGAAGCGTCATGGATCTGGCGCGCAGTGCGGGCGCTTTCGCGATGCGACGCATTGACGACTTTAGACCCGTGACCACTGAGGAACTCAACTTGCCTGACGCCGCAGACTGGTTGAACTGGCGGAGAACGCCGGACGGCCATGCGCACAGCCCCCTCATGGAGATTTCCACAGACAACGTCTCGCGACTGAGCATGAGCTGGTCAATGGCCATGCACGAGGGCAGTAACCAACCTACCCCGCTGGTGCGGGACGGGGTCATGTTCCTGACCCATGCCCACAACAAGATTCAGGCGATCGAAGCCGCATCCGGGGAGCTGATCTGGGAATATCAGTACCAATTCCCCCCGGCCGCCAAGATGCTTGGCGGGCCCACCCGCAATATCGCGCTGTGGCAGGACCGCCTGTTTCTGGCGACCTATGACGCGGCCATTGTGGCCATCGATGCCACAACCGGAGAAGAACGCTGGCGCACGGAGAAAGCCGACTATCGCGAGGCCTTTACCCACAGCGCGGGACCCATTGTGGCAAACGGTATCGTCGTGAGCGGTATCAACGGCTGTGAGCTGTTTACCCAGGACGGCTGCTTCATTACCGGCCACGACCCGGAGACCGGCGAAGAGCTATGGCGGACCGCAACGTTAGCCGAGCCCGGCACGCCCGAGTACGCGAGCTGGGGCGATGTGGCTCCCGATCGGCGCGGCGGCGGCGATATCTGGATTGCCGGCTCCTATGACCCGGAGCTGGATCTTGTTTACTTTGGTACCTCTCAGCCCAAGCCCTGGGCAGCGCCTAGCCGGGGCATGTCTGTTCAAGATGCCGCGCTCTATACCAACTCGACCCTCGCCTTGCGCCCGAAAACGGGCGAGCTCGCGTGGCATTTCCAACACATCCCCGGCGAGACCATCGATATGGAGGTGGGCTTCGAACGAATACTCGCCGATATCGGCGATGAGCAAACGCTATTGACGGTGGGCAAGGACGGGATTTTATGGAAGTTGGATCGCGCGACCGGTGACTACCTTGACCTGCTCGACACCATGGAGCAAACGATTTTCGAGGTGGATCGGGACACCGGGCAGCTCACGTATCGGGAGGATATCGCCGCCGCCGGTATCGGTGACACCTACACGGCCTGCCCGGGTATCTACGGAGGCCACAACTGGCAGTCTGCGACCTACGACGACGCTCGGCACTTGCTGTTCTTACCCGTGCATCAATTGTGCTCCGACATGACGCCCCGTGAGGTGGATCTGGGCCCGGGCGGAGGGGGTTATGGTGCCGATGTCGCGACCTACCCCATGCCCGGCAAAGAGGGCCGGGCGGGCGCCCTGCTGGCGATTGATGTGCGCACGATGAAGGTGCGCTGGAAAGTGGAGCAGCCCGCGTTATTTTTGAGCGGGGCCTTGTCGACCGATGGCGGCCTGCTGTTTATTGGCGATTTAGACAGGCATTTTCAGGCGTTCGATACCGAAACGGGCCAGCGATTGTGGTCGACGCGCTTGCCTGCACCGGCCCACGGATACCCCATTACCTATGAGGCCGAGGGAAGACAGTTCGTCGCGATTCCCGCGGGGATCGGGGTCTTCCGGGCGCTGACTGCGGTGATTTTTCCCGATATTTATCAGCCCCCGGATGGCCAGGGGCTATTTGTTTTCAGCCTGCCACAATAGCTACGGCGGTCTGTCAGTCGACGCCCTTTCGCCCCGCCTCACGCACCATAGGCGCATATTCGGCAAACGCCGGTGGTTCTGCGGTAGAGCCGGTTGTGGTTCCTGCATCCACAGTCAGGGTAAGACCGCTGGTATAGCCTGACTCGTCGCTAGCCAACCAGAGCGCGGCATTCGCCACATCCTGCGCCAGGCCCGCGCGGCCCTTGAGCGGAGACAGCGCTGCAAGCGTCGCGATGGTTTCCTCCAGGTTTTTATGATCGCCTGTCATGACATCTGCCACCATCGGGGTCGCCATGCCTGAGGGGGCGATACAGTTCACGCGCACTCCATACCCACCGACTTCGGCTGCGAGGTTTTTCGTCATCCCCACAACGGCGTGTTTTGCTGCAGCGTAGGCATGCGGCCCCAGCCCGCCCATGACACCCGCGGTACTCGACATACTAATAATGGAACCGGTGCCGGCCTCTTTCATGTGGCGGCTAGCATGCTTCATGCCGTAAAAGACGCCATTGATCATGATGTCGATGGTGAGCTTCCACTCTTCCGCAGGCGTCGTCGACATTGGCCCCAGGGCACCAACGATTCCGGCACAGTTAAACATAATGTCGATCTGCCCAAACTCAGACACCGCCGCCTCAACCAGGGCTTCAACCTCGGCTTCGTCAGTCACATTGCAGTGACGAAATATGGCATGGCTCGCGCCACCCAGTGCGGCGGCCATGCCCTCGCCCGCCTCATCCTGAATGTCGCCCAATACCACCCGGGCACCGTGATCGACATAAGTCTTTGCCGTTGCCGCGCCGATGCCGCTGGCAGCCCCGGTTATGACCGCGACTTTACCTTCCAGCCTACCGCTCATTTTCACTCCTCGTTTTTGTTAATCGACGCCGTCTGATCTCCAAAGACCCGTTAAATCATCCAGTCATCGACAAGGTTCGCTGCACCCGACTCAGGCCATATCAGCCCTGTGTCGTGACATGTCGCCAATCAGATCTGGTGTGATCGCCCTTTCCACAAAGTGCCAGGCGCCTCCGTCTTTCGCGAAAGTATCGTGGTACGTACCGATGAATATTGCCTGCATCGCAAAGTCATCGGGCACATGCTGCATGACGGTAATGCAGCTTTTCGCGGTCGCCGTCTGACCTGAGGGGTCAATGTGAATGGCAACATTGCTCATCAGATGACGGGTGTTGGGCCTGCCGTCGTACAAGGTCACGTTATCAAGTTGCGCACTTACCTCTGCCGCACCTTGAGCGAGCGCGCCGACGATCCCCCACGCACCTTTCTCAAACAGTGCAGCACAACCGGCCAAGTCACCACAATCGATCAAGTCACAGTACTGAGTCATCAACTCGGAGACGGCAGCCACGTCTTCCGTGTCGGCCATTACTCTAAACCTCGCTGTCCAGCCTCTCTCATCAGGGGCGCCTTTTCGGAGAAGCGCGGAGGTCCCGCCATGGATCCTGTCGTGATGCCCGCATCAATGGTCAAGGTGTGGCCGCTCGTATAGCCGGATTCGTCACTGGCTAACCACAACACCGCATTGGCCACATCATCCGCAAGACCCGGTCGCCCGCTGAGAGGTGACTCATCGGTCAACATTTTCAGCGTCGAATCAATATCGGTGTGATCGTCCAAATAGGCCTGAGCCACCATTGGCGTCGCCACGCTATAAGGCGCAATACAATTAACCCTGACACCGAATGCACAGACCTCTGCAGCCAGGTTTCGGGTAATACCGACCACCGCGTGCTTGGCTGCGGCATAGGCGTGAGGACCCAAGCCTCCGGTCACACCGGCCACGCTCGA
>CBFHIW010000056.1:0-17753 GCA_965656065.1 Luminiphilus sp.
AGCGGGAACTCGCGCTGAGCCTTCAGTCGCTTCTTTCGCAGCACGAACAGCTTACGCCGCCTGAGGGACGAATCGCGTTTGTCGGTGCGGGCCCTGGCGACCCCGAGTTACTCACTATGAAAGCCCGACGCTTGATCCATGAGGCTGATGTGGTGGTGTATGACCGTTTGGTAGGCAGTGAGGTGCTGGAGCTGGCTCGCAGGGAAGCTAAATTTATTAGCGTAGCTAAGAAGGGATTTGGGCCGGCGGTGAGTCAGCAAGAGATCAATGCCCAGTTGGTCCGTGAAGCGACCGCGGGTTACCTGGTTGTTCGCCTGAAGGGCGGTGATCCCAGCTTGTTTGGCAGGCTGGATGAGGAGTTAGAGGCAGCGGCTAACGCCGGAATAACCACCGAAGTGGTCCCCGGGATTACGGCTGCTTCCGCAGCCGCAGCCACGTTGCAGGTATCTCTCACGCGACGACACAGGAACTCCAGCACCACCTTTTTGACCGCGCACGACGCTGAGGGCTTTGCTGAGCACGAGTGGCAGCAGTTGGTGCGCTCTGGGCAATCTCTGGCGGTCTATATGGGACGTAAAACCGCGACTTTTCTGCAGGGCCGGCTGCTCATGCACGGCGCGGATCGACACCTACCCGTCACCTGTATTGAAAACGTCTCGCTGCCCACTCAGCGCGCCTTTGTGAGTGACCTTGGTCAGTTCGCTGAACAGTTAGACCAGCAGATTTTCAATGGTCCGCTGATCATCTTGGTCGGCATTGCCGACACACTGGCGAAGCAAGGCTTCAGCGACGTAGCTGCGGAGCATCAGTCTGGGGGCGTTGCCGTTGGCTCGGCTTGAAGCGCCTGTTGTGGTGAGCGCCAATTGCCTATTGGCAGGGCATGTCTTGTACCTAGACGAAAATCACGCATGGGTAGACGCACTCGCATCCGCCTATCTATTCCAGAGCCTGGAGGAGGCCAGTGCGGTGGCGGTGAAAGTGAACGACCCCGCGCAGGTGATTGGGATTGAGCTGGTGGGGGTGGCGCTACAGGCGACTCAAACGGTTGCTCGCCATTACCGAGAAGCCATCCGCGCAAATGGCCCGGGTGAGTATGTTTTTCCCTCGTTAACGGGAGAGGCCGATGTATCAGTACAGTGAGTTCGATAAGGCCTTCCTGCAGGAGCGGGTCGCGCAGTATCGTGATCAGGTATCCCGACGGCTCACGGGCGCGTTAACCGAGGATGAGTTCAAGCCCCTGCGGCTAATGAATGGCGTGTATTTGCAGTTACACGCGTACATGCTGCGCGTCGCCATACCCTACGGCACGCTCTCTGCTGCGCAAATGCGCGGGCTGGCAGACATTTCTGAGCGCTGGGACAGAGGCTACGGGCACTTCACCACCCGTCAAAATATCCAGTTCAATTGGCCGAAGCTGGTCGATACGCCCGATATCCTGGAGGCGCTGGCTGGTTTGGATATGCACGCCATCCAAACCAGCGGCAATACCGTTCGCAATGTCACCACCGATCATTTTGCAGGCGCTGCGTTGGATGAGGTCGATGACCCTAGGCCATACGCGGAGTGGATCCGCCAATGGTCGACTGATCACCCCGAGTTTCAGTTCCTGCCCCGAAAATTCAAGATTGCGATTAGTGCCGGGCAGCAAGACCGGGCGCTGGTTAAAGCCCACGACATTGGGCTCAGGCTGGTGGCAGGTGACGGGGGGCCGGCCTTTGATATCTATGTTGGTGGCGGTCTGGGCAGGACCCCAGTGGTCGGTTCGTTGGTCTTCGAGCGTGTCTCGGTAGCCGAGTTGTTGCCGCATATTGAGGCCATCCTCACGGTTTACAATCTCGCGGGGAGGCGTGATAACAAATACAAAGCTCGTATCAAAATTCTGTTGCAAAGTATCGGTACAAGTCATTTTAAAGAATCTGTGAAAAAGGTTCTGCCACGTATTATTGATACATTCGATCAGCACCTTATCGGTCGCCTTGACCCTTTAAAGTCAGATTTCGCCGCACCTTTGCTACCCCCGCGGGATGTCGCCCCGTATTGGGACGCAGTGAATAGCCAGTCTGATTTCAAGGCTTGGGTGACCCAGAATGTGACGCCGCACAAGCAAGAGGGTTACGCCTCCGTCACGGTCAGCTTAAAGGCCCACGGGCAGGCCCCGGGGGACGCTAGCGCGGCACAGATGCGCGTGTTGGCGGAATTGGCGGAGCAAAGTGGCTTTGCGGAGCTTCGGGTCAGCCACGAGCAGAATATCGTGTTACCCCACGTGGCTCAGTCAGACTTGATGGCGGTTTTCGATCGGTTGAAGCGAGAGGGCCTCGCAACCCCCAATATTGGCTTGGTATCTGACCTGATCGCCTGTCCCGGCATGGATTACTGCGCCCTGGCAACAGCAAGGTCGATTCCCATCGGGCAACAGATCGCTATGCGGTACCAGCATCTAGAGCCTGCGTTGGGCCCACTTAAGATCAAAATTTCAGGCTGCATCAATGCCTGTGGTCATCATCACGTCGGCGACATTGGCATTTTGGGGCTGGATAAAGCCGGCGTGGAAAACTATCAGATCACGTTGGGTGGGCGCGTGGGCATGGATGCGGCACTGGGTGAAAAGATGGGGCCAGGCTTCTCGGAGCCAGAACTACTGCTGGCCCTGGATCGCTTGTTCGAGGCTTACCTCGCACTGCGTCTTGGTTCCGATGAGGTGTTTAGCGAAACCGTAAAGCGCTTGGGGACGTCGCCCTTTAAATCAGCTTTGTATGAGGTGGCCGATGCAGCCTAGCCCAGTGACAAATCATTACCTTCCTGTCGATTTTAACCGGCAGTACCACGCGCTGGCGGGGCTCGTCACTGAGGAGTTCCTCTCTTGGGTGTACGCGCCGCACAAGCCCTTCGGTGAAGTCGGTGTGGTGACGAGCTTTGGCGCCGAAAGTGCGGTAATGCTCCATCTCATTGCAGAGGTCGCGCCCGACGCGCCGGTCATCTTCATCGATACTGGTTTTCACTTTGATGAAACGCTGGCCTATCGGGATGAGCTGGTGAGTCACCTGGGCCTTGTCAACGTGAGGACTGTAGGGTTGGACCCTTTGTCGGAAAAGCGCTCCGATCCGGCTCGAGACCTGCACTTAAAAGACCCCGATGCCTGTTGTCAGCTTCGCAAGGTGAAGGTGCTCGATCATGCCTTGAGGGGTTGTGACGGCTGGATCTCGGGACAAAAACGTTACCAGAGCCATGAGCGCTCAAAGATTGACCGGGTGGAGTGGGACAGTGCCCGCGGCAAATGGAAATTCAATCCCCTGGCCGATTGGGATACCGCCGACCTCGTGAGCTATCAGACGCAGCACAAAATGCCGGCTCATCCATTGGCTTCTGCCGGCTATCTGTCTGTCGGGTGTTCGCCCTGCACGACACCTGTAACGGCTGGAGAGGAGCCACGGGCCGGCAGGTGGAGACAGCACGAGAAGCTCGAGTGCGGGCTGCATCGTCCCGCTGATGTGATCGTGGCGGCTGGCTGATGACGGCTTTGATTCGCATTAACCAAGAGGGTCAGTTTACTGAGATCACTGAAGGTGACGCCGTTGCTCATGCGCTGCCCGTCGGTGATGTCGCATCGCACGACCAGATAACCCAATTGCTCGATCAACCAACTGTGCGGCTACAAGTTGATGGCTTCGCTGATGGGCGCGGTTTTAGTGTGGCGCGTCA
This sequence comes from Luminiphilus sp., assembly GCA_965656065.1. GTDB lineage: Bacteria > Pseudomonadota > Gammaproteobacteria > Pseudomonadales > Halieaceae > Luminiphilus. The sequence goes on from CBFHIW010000056.1 coordinate 3,700, forward strand.
GCTCAGATTGCTGGGTTTTACCGGTGTCATTGAAGTGATTGGGGATTTGCTGCCAGACCAATTGCCGATGGCAGCGGCTTCCGGCATCGATGCCATTTTGATTCGCGCGGAGCATGCCAAGCGTTGTGAAGAGAGCCACTGGCGTCTGAAGTCCGGAGATAAAACCCGCTTTGGCTATCAGCGGTCAGTCGCCAGAGGGTGACCTGTTGGCCGCTTTCTGGTCGTGCGATGTTGCCGAATGGATCGCGCGCTCAGTAAGAACCGCTTTTAACGTTAGCGCAGACCCGCGTTAATGCTGTCCAGGAAGCGCGATCCGGGGCACAACTCTCGCTGATTCATGGTGTTCAAAGGCTTGGTCGCTGTTTGCAGCACATCGTGTAGCTCGTCGCTGTCGCGCTTGATGTACAGCAGGCCAGTGAGAATACGCTCTTCCTTCGCGTGGTGTGCAATGGCGTCGAGCGCCGACTGTGCGTCTTCTATGTCGTACTCTTCGTTCACTTTCTGAAGGCGCAGTACAGACCCGTCGTGCATGCAGACCTCGTGCACCACACCCGCATCGTAGCTGGTAGTGATCGCTTCTCGGCGGGGAATGAAGTCCACAGGCATGGCTTCGTTGTGCTCGCGGAAACTCGCGTAGCTCTTGGTCGAGCCCTGATGGTTGTTAAAGGTCACGCAGGGCGAAATGACATCGAGCAGGGCAAACCCGCGGTGACTGATCGCCGCTTTGATGAGTGGCACGAGTTGCGCCTTGTCACCGGAGAAGCTCCGGCCGACGAAGGTAGCACCGACCTCAATGCCCAGTCGCACCAGGTCAATCGGCATGTAGGGATTGATGTCGCCCTTCTTGCTGACGGAGTCAGTATCCATAGTGGCGGAGTCCTGGCCCTTGGTGAGCCCATAACAGCCGTTGTTTTCCACGATGTAGGTCATATTCAGATTGCGGCGCATCACGTGGGCAAACTGGCCCATGCCAATCGAGGCGGTATCGCCGTCGCCTGATATCCCGATGTAGATCAGATCACGGTTGGCGAGATTGGCGCCGGTGGCGACAGAGGGCATGCGCCCGTGCACGCTGTTAAAGCTGTGCGAACCGCTGAGAAAGTAGGCGGGTGTTTTGGACGAGCAGCCGATGCCGGAGAGCTTCGCCACGCGATGCGGCTCAATCGACAGTTCAAAGCAGGCGTCGATAATGGCGGCACTGATGGAGTCGTGGCCGCAGCCGGCGCAAAGCGTGGATAGGCCGCCCTCGTAATCGCGACGGGTGCAACCGACCTCATTGGTTCGCGCGTCGGGGTGCCGGAAAGCGGGTTTGGCGTAGGTCATGAAGCGAGCTCCTTTTCCTTCGGTACCAGCGGTGTGACGTTGTTAATCCCCATCGCGCCGCGTATCACGCTGGCGATCTTTCGGGCCGTCACGGGCAGGCCGTCGTACTCCACTACGGAAATCAGTTTGGCGTTGGCTTCTACGTTGGTCTCATTGAGCAGCAGGCGGCGCATTTGTCCGTCGCGGTTTTGCTCAATGACAAAGATGCGGTCGTGCTCCTCGATAAAGTCCTCCACCTCTTGGGTGAAGGGGAAGGAGCGTAGCCGCAGCGTGTCGAGATGAATGCCTTCTTTCTCCAAGGTCTCGAGCGCCTCATAGGCGGGCGAGGCAGTGGTGCCAAAGAACAGCAGCGCGTCTTTGGTCGGCTCCGCCGCCGGCTTGATTTTCGCCTCGGGTACCAGTGACTTGGCGGTTTCGAATTTTTTCAGCAGCCGGTCCATATTGCGCACATAAACATCGCCGTCTTCGGTATAGGCGGCGTATTCATCCCGCGAGCTGCCCCGGGTGAAGTAAGCGCCCTTCGTGGGGTGCGCGCCGGGGTAGGTCCGGTAAGGGATGCCATCGCCGTCGACGTCGAGATATCGCCCGAAGCGCTCGGTCATGGCTTCGAGATCTTCACCGCTCAGCACTTTGCCGCGGTCATAGCGATAGCTGTCATCAAACTCCAGCGGCGGTGACATCCACTCGTTCATGCCGAGATCAAGGTCACTCATGATGATGATCGGCGTCTGCAGCCGCTCGGCAAGATCAAAGGCCTCCACGGTCATGCTGAAACACTCCGCCGGCGTGGCCGGAAAGAACAGCACATGCTTGGTGTCACCGTGGGAGGCGTAAGCCGCCGCGAGGATGTCGGATTGCTGTGTGCGGGTCGGCATGCCGGTTGAGGGCCCGGCGCGCTGCACGTCCACCAGCACCGCAGGCACCTCTGCGAAGTAGGCGAGGCCCAAAAATTCGCTCATGAGTGACACGCCAGGGCCACTAGTGGCCGTGAACGCGCGTGCGCCGTTCCAGTTGGCGCCGATAACCATGCCCATCGCAGAAAGCTCGTCCTCCGCTTGGACTATGGCGTAGTTCTTCTTCCCCGTGCCCGGGTCGATGCGCAGGCGACGGCAGTATTTTTCAAAGGCATCCACGACTGAGGTCGAGGGGGTAATGGGGTACCAGGCGGCAACGGTAGCGCCTGCGTAGACCGCGCCGAGCGCCGTTGCGGTATTGCCGTCCATCAGGATTTGATCAAATTCCTGAATATGCTTGGGCGTTTTCTCGCCGGCTTTCAGCTGAATCCCGAGAGGACACTCGAAGTGGGTCGAGGCGTACTGATGCCCCATCTCCAGCGCATGGATATTCGGGGTAATGAGCTTTTCCTTGCCCTTGAACTGCTCGCTGACGAGGTCCTTGAGGATCGAGAAGTCGATATTCAGCAGCGCCGACAGTGCACCCACGTAAATCACGTTCTTGAACAGCTGCCGCTGACGGGAGTCGGTGTACTCGCGCAGGCACATTTCGGTCAGCGGAATGCCGAGGTAATGAATGTCGCGGCGCACGTGACGCAGGTCGAGGGGTTTGGTGGAGTCATAGAGCATGTAGCCACCGGGCTCCACCTCGCCAACGTCCTTCGCAAAGCTCTGGGGATTCACGCTGACCATCATGTCGATGCCGCCGCGACGCCCCAGATAGCCGTCCTGACTGATGCGCACCTCGTACCAGGTGGGCAGTCCCTGAATATTGGAGGGGAAGATATTTCTCGGGCTCACCGGAATGCCCATGCGGAAGATCGCCTTGGCGAACATGCCGTTGGCACTGGCAGAGCCGGTGCCGTTTACATTGGCAAACTTGATGACGAAGTCGTTGATCGCTTCCTTGGGCTGCATCATTAACCTGCCTTTGTCACCGAGTAGAGGAATCTCTGCATGTCCCAGGCGCCGGTAGGGCACCGTTCGGCGCAGAGGCCGCAGTGCAGGCAAACGTTTTCGTCTTTGACCATGACTCGCTCGGTTTGCGCGAGCCGCTCCGAGACATACAGATCCTGTGCTTCGTTGCCGGCGGGGGCGCGCAGCGAGCGTCGCATCACTGGCTCCTCGGCGTTGTCGATGAAGTTTATGCAGTCGGTGGGGCAGATATCGGTGCAACCGTCGCACTCAATACATTTGGCGCCATCAAAAACCGTTTGCACGTCGCAGTTCAGGCAACGTTCGGCCTCGCGGTAGGCGGTATCGACATCGAAGCCCAATTCCACCTCGACCTTGCGGTCCTTGAGTGCGACCTTTTTATCGACGTGCGGTACTTTCTGGCGAAGATCGATCGTGACCAGGTTGTCGTAGCTCCACTCGTGAACACCCATCTTCTGGCTGATCAGGTTCACGCCTGGTGCCGGCCGTTGCTGCACCGACTTACCCGACAGGAACAGGTCGATAGAGACTGCAGCCTGATGCCCATGGGCAACGGCCGTAATAATGTTCTCGGGACCAAAGGCCGCGTCACCGCCAAAGAACACCTTGGGGTTACTCGATTGGAAAGACCGCTCATCCACTTGCGGCATGTCCCACTTGCCAAACTCAATGCCCAGGTTGCGCTCGATCCAGGGGAAGGCGTTGTCCTGACCAATGGCAATCAGCACCTCGTCGGCTTCAAAGAAGACTTCCTCGCCGGTGGGCACCAGGCTCCGTTTACCAGCGTCGTCATAGACGACTTTGACCTGATCAAAGGTCATGCCCAATAGCTTGCCGTCTTCGTGGATGAAGGCCTTGGGTACGTGGTTGTTGATGATCGGAATATCTTCGGCCTGAGCGTCTTCGATCTCCCAGGGGGAGGCCTTCATCTTGGCAAATTCGGAACGCACCACGACTTTGACATCTTCGCCGCCGAGGCGACGCGCGGTGCGGCAGCAGTCCATGGCGGTGTTGCCGCCACCGAGAACCAGCACACGCTTGCCAATTTTATGGATGTGTTCGAAGGCGACCGAGCCAAGCCACTCGATGCCGACATGAATATGCTTGTCACACTCGGCGCGACCCGGCAGTTCCAGATCGCTACCACGGGGCGCACCAGTACCGACAAATACCGCGTCATAGCCCTTGTCCAAGACGCCCTTCAGGCTGTCGACATAGGTTTCGAAATGGGTGGTGATGCCCATGTCGAGGATATAGTCGACCTCTTCGTCGAGGACCGTGGGCGGCAGTCGGAAAGAGGGGATCTGGCTGCGCATAAAGCCGCCACCGGCGGGCTGGTCATCGTAGAGGTCCACCTGGTAACCCAAGGGCGCGAGATCACGCGCTACCGTGAGTGAGGCAGGCCCGCCGCCAATCAGGGCGATTTTCTTACCGTTTTTGCGCTTTGGTATTTTGGGCAGGCGATCGATGATCGACTCTTTGTTGTCTGCGGCGACCCGTTTGAGCCTGCAAATGGCTACGGGCTCTTCTTCAACTCTGCCGCGACGGCAGGCGGGTTCGCAGGGGCGATCGCAGGTGCGTCCCAGAATGCCCGGGAACACGTTGGACTCCCAATTGACCATGTAAGCGTCGTCGTAACGCTCCTGGGCAATCAGTCGAATATATTCAGGGACAGGTGTATGCGCGGGACACGCGTACTGGCAATCGACGACCTTGTGGAAATACTCCGGGTCACGGATATCAGTTGGTTTCACTTCGCTCACTTTGCTCGGTCTTTGACCAAGCCCCCCAAGTGATGAGTTTTTGTTTGTTCTGTGATGCGCCTTTCTGTGATGCGCCTTATTGTGTCACCGTTTGCCGGTGATCGGTAGCCTTACTGCGTAAATTTACCCTATCCACAGTATGGATAGGGCGTGTCTTAGGGCCGCACTTTTAGCGGACTGGCCGCGCCCGAGGAAGTGGCTCAGGGGCGGTACCAAATGGGGGAGGAGTAGGCGCGATCCTGAACGGTTTTCGGTGCGTCTATGAAATCCAGACCAAAGGCCTTGCGGTCGTGCTCGCTCCAACGGGGCCGGGGTATCTCGATCGCCCGCGCGTAATAAAACGCGGCCTGAGCGGCATCAAAGTCGGGGTCGGTCCACTGTGCGCTCAGCTGCACAGCGCCGATGGTGTTGGTGAAGGTGACGTTCTCCAAATCGACGGTGCTCCCCACGGGCTCCGGCAGCCCTGTCTCGGGGTCAACGCTTCGGTCATCCGAGAGCGCCACATAGAAAATCTGTTCGTGGGTTTCGCCTTGTTCGTCGATCCAGCCCTTGATGATTTGAACTTGATCGAGGTTGGCGGCATCCGGGTCCTTCATGGCTTGAACCATGAAGGTCGGCGCGCCATCTGATTCGGGCGTCAGCTCACCGCCCATGGGCACGCCGTCGCGATAACCGATGGTCTCGAAGTAGGGGCTGTGCACGCTGTCGGGTGCGTAATTCCAGCCACCAAAGAAGCGCAGCACAATGCGCGAGCCGGTGGTGGCGTAGACCTCGCGGCGTTTCATGCTGGCAAACAGGTCCTCCCGGGTGTTTTGCGGTGCCCATACGGCAGCAAGCCCTGCGGCTCCGAGCTCCCAGTCCGCATTGAGACCGGCCATGCGAGAGTCAGGAGTACGGATGCCCGGCTCGGAGTTGGCGAACTTGCCAAAGAAGTTGTCTTCCTCTGCCGTGGCGAGCGACGTGTGGTCGTCGGTGCTGCCGATCATGCCAAACGCATAGGGATTGGCGCCCGCGGTTTTCTCGAGTGCGAGACCACGCTTTAGGGCGGACCGTGCATAGGAACCGGGGTACATGTCGGGCGTGGTTTTGGTGGTGTTTGAAATGTTGTATTCGTCCCAGCGCTCAAAGTCGGCAAAGGGGTCATCAGGGGACAGGCTGGGATGGGTTTCGCTGTCGCCTTTGAGCTGTGTGACCTCTGCGATCGGCTCCCAGCGCATGCGTCGGTCCGCGTAGTCGCTGTCAATCGCATCGCCGTCGTAGGTCACCGTGTCCCACATAAGGCCGTTACTGAGGTTGCCGTTGTGGGGAATTGATAGTGCCTCGCCACCGGTCACCTGCTCATATTCGGTCAGCGCGGCCCAGAGGTCTTCCGGGTTGCTTGACGACTGAGCAGAGTAGGGCAGCCACCCGGTCACCACGTCGGCGCTGTCTTTCAGAATGACGCACCGATGCAGGTTATTGCCGTCGCGCATGGCGGTCCATTCGTAACCCGTGAAGGCCGTAAAAATGCCTGGGCTATTGAACTCATCGGCTGTGCGCGCCACATCGGTCCAGATTGCGCCCTTTAACTCGTCGGGGTAGGCGTCGCGCTCCGGGTTAGGGTCATTAATGCTATTCACAAAGGCGGCGATGGGGTTGCGGGCCATGAGCGCAGTAGGGTCTGGCTCATCGAGGTTGGGCTTGGTGTCATATTTGGAGAGCCACGCCTTACCAAGATCTGTCTCCATCAGGCGCGGGTCCTCCAGACGGAACAGGCGGTAGATCCCCATAAACTCGGCGTGGTCCGTCACCGAGAGAAAATCCAATGGCCGCTTGAGCTGCGCTGGCAGACCATTTGACGCGACGACTTTTTCGCCGCGGGCAAAACGGTATGCGTCGGCGCTACTCAACAGCAGGTTGCCCATAGAGTGCGCGTCGGCGGAGATGTTGGAGTGCAAGTGCAGGTCGCCGAAGAACACCTGCTTGGGGTAGTCGGTGCCAACTCCCGTAGAATAGGTCTCGGTGTTGGCGTGGCTGTTTGTTTGTGCCACCAATGCAGTTGCAGCGATTGCAGCGGCAAGAACGCTAAGGCGAGGCATAGTCTGACTCTTATTATGTTGTTGGGTGCGCTAACTATAGCGGCTGCCCAGACGAAGTCATCCCCGAAAAAATCGCCGGCAATTTCCCGATTTCATCAGCGGGTGTGTATAATCCGCGGCCTCGGCGGGGACCCCCGTCAGCTCTCGTCTTAAGACGTTGCCCCCTGGCTCGGTGGCAGAGTGGTTATGCAGCGGATTGCAAATCCGTCTACGCCGGTTCGATTCCGACCCGAGCCTCCAATATTTGAACAGTGGCCCGCGATTACAGTGAGTTATGGCTACCTGGAAACCGCCAGCCCCCAAGTTACGCCGCAACGTTTAAATGCAAAGCTCGATATCGGCACCCCAAGTTTGGGTTGCTACTCGTCGGGTAGTTTCTTCATCGCCTCAAACAGCGCATCCATGATATCGGCGACATCACCGGCGAGCTCTTCCCGCTCAGCCATGGGTGCGTTACCGAAGTCGATAGCGCCTTGCAGCTTACGCAGCATGTTCATCACTTCTTGAAGTTCAGCTTTCATACTAAAAACCCGGGGGTAATTTCTCGAAGCTTGGGATGCCGTCCGGTATGTGATGAAAAGACTTTGCGTCCTTGGCGAAGATCGCCATGTCGGGTTGAAAGAATTCGGCGTCATCCATCGTGCCCACTTTCATCACGAAAAGACCAGGCGCACCGGGTGTGGTGGTGCCTACAGCCGTGCCGCAGCTTGGACAGAAATGTCGGGTCACGGCACTTTCAATGTCGGTACGCTGGAATGAGTTCAGTTCACCTTGAGTGAATTGAAGCCCGGACTCGGGAATCATGACGAATACGTTGGGATTGCCACCCGTAATGTACTGACACTCCCGGCAGTGACATTGCATCGCTGGCCCCGGTTCGCCCTCAAAACGATAGCGGACCTCGCCGCAATAACATCCTCCTTCAATTTTCATTCTGTTGGCTCCTCGGTAATGGGTGATTGCATCATTTTTTCCACGGCAAGATTCTGGGTGTGCCTGTGACCACATAGCTCAGCAGCCAAATAATGGGCGATACGGCGTATGCGACGATCTCTTCGCCCGCGAATACGGTTGAGAGGTAGTCGCTGTAAAAGCGGCCCACCTCGCTGGCCGGGATCGGCAGGGAGTTATTCATCCCATCCAGCACGCCGGCCAGCACGATTAACGCATGGGCGAGAGCGATCCACGACAGCACGATAAATACCCGATCTTTCATAGCTTCCCCTTTCTTATTCTCTCTTTCGATTCTAGCCACGGATCACGCTGCGTGCATCAGCAGCAGGTGGTCGTCACCCGCAGTCTTGCTTGCGCTGATGTCTTCTGTGCTCTCGAAAGGCTGCTGGCCGGGATAAATGTCTTACGGCACGAAGCCCAGCCAAATAATCGTTTGGGTGGCGAGATACAGTGCGATGCCCGCCCAGATGACGAAAACAATCACGCCGACGATGCCGTCCTTCAGCCAGTTAGGCCAACGAATATTGAGTTTTGTCAGGATGACCCAGGGCCCGGCGATGAACGCCACGACGATCACCACATCAATGATTAAAAAAAGAAATTGCAGCATCGTGGGATCCTAACAGGAGAAAAGGCCAGGAAAGCAGGACATGCCTTACCAGCCGAACGAAAAGTTGGCACAGCGATCTTTCGACGAGCGAGTTCAGTCATCGGGCTGGCAGGTGGCGCAGGTATAGATCCGCCGGGAGTTGGCGGTCGAGCGCTGAATCTTGGTTTTACATACGCGGCATGGCTGGTTGGCGCGGCTGAAGACAAAGAACCGTGCTTTACCGTAGCTGATGCCCTTTTTCTTCAATGCTTTGTATTGTCGATCGGGGATTGTGACGCCTTGCGAAGCATAGCTGCGCTGGCTGATATCCAGCGTGGCGCGTGCCAGCTTGCCGATCTCGCCCTTGCTCAGCTCGCGCGCTTTTTTCGCAGGATGAATGCCCGCGATGAACAAGATCTCGCTTCTTAAGTAGTTTCCTAATCCAGCGAGGAATGCCTGATCCAGATAGACAGAATTCAGAGCTCTGCCGGCAAATGCTTTGCTCTCCAGTCGCTCCGCGACCTCCCGCCAGGTGAGTTTGGGATTGAGGATATCGGGACCAATGCGCTGTAAGAACGGATGCTCTTCGATCTTCTCGGTTTTCCATACGCTGATGTCTGAGGCACTGTAGAGGAGGGCGCTGTGCTGGTCAGTGTGGATGGCGAGCCGCAGCTGCCGGTTGGTTTTGGGCAGCTTGCCCCGCTTCACGACCCGCCACACGCCATAGAGTTGGTTGTGGGAGTAGATGGTGTAGCCCGAGTCAAAATGCGAGAGCAACGCCTTGCCCCGCGTTTCCAGCGAGAGAACCGTGCTGCCGGTGAGCGGCTTGGAAAATCTTTTCAGTGGCGCCAAGCCGAACTCAACGCGCTTGGCAGTCTTATCCTTGAGTACCGCCTCGATTTTATCGGCGGCACGGCGTATTTCAGGGCCCTCGGGCATGGGTAACTCGCTTCATATCATGCATGACAGCAGGGCCCTGAGTGGGCGACTCAGTCTTAGTCTTTTTCTTCCGTCGCTTTCTCTTGTTGCTCTTTTAGTTTTTGCTGGTACTCCTCTTCAGAGAGGTTGTGCCAGCCAATGCATTGCCCTGTTGGGCTGCGTCCGCATCCACATTCAGCCATGGTTTTTCTCCTATACCTGCGTTGGTCTGATCTTGATCGCTTTAGAGCTTCCGGGCCGCTAAGCGCCCCGTTGTATCGTGTTTAAAATAGAAGCTACATCGGGCTTGTGTTGAGCAACTTCCTCATTGGTAAGGCCCTGCAGTTCGTAGGGCAACACTAGCCAATCCTCGGTGGTGTGCAAGAAGTAGTCGGGTTTGCGACCGCTCAGATTTTTGCTCGGCTTGTAGTATGGCACTGCCACGCGCACCCCTTCGGGCATGTTCCGTCGGCACTTCGCCTTGAGCCGAGTGATAACGGCTTCGACGTTATAGCCTGAGCTAAAGACATCATCGACGATGAGCAGCTTGTCGTTGCGGTTCAGATTTTCAAACAGGTACTGCAGGCCGTGCACCCGAATGCTCTCAGGGTTATCTACGAGCTGGCCGTAACTCGGCTGGCCGCGGTATGAGGTTCTGATGGAGATGTGATCGGTTTTTACGCCCAAATACTGGAGGCATTCCTGAACGTAGATGCCCACCGTTGAGCCGCCTCGCCAGATGCCCACGATAAAGTCCGGCCGAAAGCCGCTGTCAAAGATCGCTACAGCGAGCTTGAACGCCTCTTCGAGCAGTTGCTGCTCTTCAATAAATTGCTTTTTCACGTTAACGTCTTGCACATGCCGACTGGCGAAGTTCAGCGGTGACTATACCCTTTCTGCGGTGAGAATCTCGACACAATGAGCGACAAGCAGTATCTCTCGGCTGACCAGCTGTTGGTGGATTCTTTCCGTCTGGCAGAGCAGGTTTTCGCGAGCGGATTTAAGCCCACGATGATCATTGCGATCTGGCGGGGTGGGGTACCGATTGGCATCGCCGTGCAGGAGTTTCTCGCGTACTGCGGTATCGAGACGGATCACATCGCGATTCGCACGTCCTCTTATGATGCGGGCATCGACCAACGGCTGGGCGGGATTCGGGTGCACGGCCTCAATTACCTGATCAAGAATGTCACGGCGGAAGACAAGCTATTAATCGTGGATGATGTGTTTGATACCGGACGTACTGTCGATGCAGTGATTGAGCGGCTTACTTCGCTCGCTCGGCTTAATACGCCGGCCGATATTCGAGTGGCGGTGCCGTACTACAAGCCCAGCCGTCGTGAGGTAGACCGCGTGCCTGAGTACTTCCTTGAAGAGACTGACGCTTGGCTGATGTATCCCCACTCGTTGGAGGGGCTTTCAGTGGAGGAGATCCGCGAACACAGGCCCGCGCTCTACGAGATCATCAAGGATCGCATCGCACCCTAGTGGCAGTCCGCTGTCTGCTCTAACGACTTCTTTCAAACAGTTTTTTTGGGTCGTTATGCCTTGTGAGTCCGCGCTGGGCGCCGAGTCACACAAAGGCAAATCGAACCGTAAAAATGATCGCCATCACCCAGGCCGCCGCACTGACATCGGACGCCTTCCGCGCAATCACTTTGAGCAGCACGTAGCTCAAAAAGCCCGCGGCGATGCCGTTTGCGATGGAGAAAGACAGCGGCACCATAATGATGGTGAGCAGCGCCGGCAAAAGTTCGGTGGGATCAGACCAGGTGAGGTGCTGCATGCCCGACATCATCAGTAGCGCCACGTAAAGGAGTGCGCCTGCGGTGGCGAAGGGCGGAATCATGCTGGCCAGGGGCGCGAAGAAGATCATCGCTAAAAACAGTAGGCCCACTGCACAGGCAGTGAGACCGGTTTTTCCTCCTGCGGCTACCCCTGCCGCACTCTCGACATAGGAGGTCACGGGCGCGCAGCCCACCAGTGCCCCAGCTACACTGCTCGTGCTGTCGGCCTTGAGTGCGCGATCGAGATTTTCAATGGTGCCGTCTGTTTTGGTGAGCCCCGCCTGGGTTGCCACGCCTACCAGCGTGCCCGCAGTATCGAACAGATTCACAAACAGAATGGAAGCAATTGCACTGATCATCGCGACATCCAGCGCGGCTGCGATATCGAGCTGGACCAATACAGGCGCGATAGAGGGCGGTGCCGATACCACGCCCTGATATTGCACGGCGCCGAGCCCCAGGCCGATGACGGTGACTAACAGGATGCCGAGCAGGATCGCACCGGGAAAGCGTCGTGTGGCCAGCCCTGTGATGATGAGAAAGCCCAGCGCGGCCAGCAGGGTTTCGGTGACCTGGAAATTACCGAGCGAGAGTAGGGTGGCCGGGTGATCGACGATCAGTCCGCCATTGCGTAGCCCAATCATGCCCACGAAGAGCCCGATGCCCGCGCCCATCGCGATGCGCAGGTTCCAGGGAATGCTGATGAGCATCCATTCTCTGAGTCGTGTCACGGTCAGAATCACAAACAGGATGCCCGCAATAAACACTGCCCCAAGTGCGGTCTGCCACGGGTAACCCATATCCCCGACGATGGTGTAAGTGAAAAACGCATTGAGCCCCATACCTGGTGCCAGGCCCACTGGCCAGTTGGCATAGAGACCCATAAAGAAACAGGCCAATGCCGCGGCGATGCAGGTGGCGACGAAGGCTGCCCCCTGGTCCATGCCCGCCGAGGCCATCATTTGCGGGTTCACAAAGGCAATGTAGGCCATGGCCATGAACGTGGTGAGGCCTGCGCCCAGTTCGATGCCAACGGTGGTATTTGCCTGAGAGAGTTTGAAGAACCGCTCCACGATGTGCCCCTTTATTAAATCATTCTTGGGTCGGGCCCTGCTGCCGAGGCCGCAATGGAGTGTACCTGCAGGCTGGGATGATTGCTGTCGTGATGTTCCCCTGGCGGGTTAAACGTTCGACGACAGAGGAGGCCGCTCGCCGCATGTGGTAGCAAGACCTGCTGGCCTTCGACTTGCCAGCGCAGGCTGCCAGCTGATGCAGATGATGCTACTACTGCCCATGTCACCTTGGCGAGTCTGTCCCGGGCTCGATGAGCCCGGGACGTCAGTACTCAGAAATCGATACCGACACGCGCCATCAGTTGGCGCGGCGGAATGAACTGATCGCCGGTGGCGCCCACGCCAAATCCGTCGGTGACGCGCGCCTTGATACCGTCTTCATCGGTCAGGTTCTTGCCGATGAGCTCGACTCTCCAGTTGGCGTTGCTCGGTGAGAAGCGCAGCACCAAGTCAAAGGTATCGTAGCTGTCGACTTCATCAGTAGTGGGGTTGTTGAAAATGCGGTGCCTGAAGTCACCCCGGTGGGTGTAGCTCAAGGTGCCATCAAAGTCGCCCCAGCTCCCAATGGCGGTGGTGTAGGTCAGTGCCAGGTTCGCGGTAAAGCCCGGGGTCTTGGCCAGCTCGTTGCCTTTGACGTCGGCAATCTGTCCCGCCCGAGCAATCTCGACCTCAGGACTGAAGAGGCTGATGCCCTGAGCGAGCAGCGCGTTGGTGGCGGCCTCGGATTCAACATTGTCGAGGGCCAGATGGCTTGCGGTGATTTCAGTGTCCAGCCACGCAAGGCGGGCGTCGAATATCAGCGAGTCGGTCACAAACGCGCCGAGCTCCAGCTCTGCGCCCATGATTTCCGATTCAGGGATGTTGCCGACGCCGCCCTGAAACACTTCCGGGTCGGTCGCTTGATACTGGAGGTTGTCATAGGTGTAGAAGAACGCCGCGCCATTCAGCCGCACTCGGCCATCGGCTAGGTCGGTTTTGACGCCCACCTCATAGGCATCGATCGTTTCCTCCTCAAAAACGGGCAGCACCACGATCGGTGATACCACGTCTTCGCGGCCGAAGGTCAGGTTGGAGCCCCCGGGCTTAAAGCCGCGGGTGTAGGAGGCGTAGGCCATGGTGGCGTCACCGAGATCGACCTCAAGAGCCAGTCGCCCGGTCACTTTCTCACTCTCGATCTCGAGGATCTCGGTGCCCTCGCGACCGTAGAAGTTGGTGACGGCGCTATAGACTTCATCCTCGGTATAACGCAGACCGGCGATCATGCGCACGCTGTCTGTAAAAGACCAGGTGCCCTGACCATAAACCGATATCGATTCGCGCTCGGGCTTTGAGTCAGAGATGAAGCCGACGTCACCGCCGTAGGCGTAGATGTCGTCGAGGGTGAAGTCGTCGAAGACGCCATCAAAGCCGAAGTCGAGCCGTTCCAGAATGCTGATGTCGACCTCGGTGTCGAGGTAGAACACACCCGCCACCCAATCGAGGCGACCAAACGCCGGCTCGTTCGAGATCAGGTTGAATTCCTGTGTGGTAGTTTTCTGTTCGTTGGTTTCAGGGTCGAAGTAGCTCTGCAGCAAAAAGAAGGGCGGCAAGGTGCGGTAGTCGTGGCGGTCGTTGTCGCGCTGAATCGCAATGTCGTCGTTTTGGTAGCTCGTCAGAGACTTCAGCGTCACCGCGCCGTGG
>CBFHIW010000057.1:0-16523 GCA_965656065.1 Luminiphilus sp.
CCGCGCGCGCCGAGGAGATGTCGCACCTGTTTTTCGGCCAGGTGAGGCATCGTTTGTGGAGCGCCTTCGCGACCCATCCCCCGATTGAAGAGCGCATCGAACGCATCGACCCGCAGTGGGACGGACAGTTCCTCACCATGACCGCCCCTCAGAGCGCCTCGGCGGAGGAGGCAGAGAGCGACCCGGGTCATCTGGCTGCCGTTGCCGCGGTGGGTGCGGCGCTCGCTGTGGCAGGGAGCGCGCAACCCGATGTCACTGGTGCAGCCACGGGCAAAGATGAGGGCACTTTGCTGCTCCAGGAGACCAAGGATTCGCTGGGCGCGATGGCACTGGTTCTGGGTATGACATGGGACCCCCAACATGAGGAGACCCAGTGGCGCGCGCTATCCGAGGTGGAGATCAAAGGCCTTGCCGAGACCACCCGGCGCTGGTGCAAAACCCTGCGGGAGCGCTCTGCTGCGCAGCGGCTCCATTTGCTCGAGCTGTGCCTGCCCACTTTGCGGGGCATCTCCGTGCCCCAGTATCAGACTTTTCGCGAACTGCTGCTGAGCTGGATCAGCGCAAACGGTAAGACTGCGCTATCAGAGTGGTGTCTGTTTCAAATGGTTCGCCACACCCTGGACGCTACACTTCTGGATGCGCGCCCTGCCCGACCGAAACACAAAAGCTTGACCGCGGTCTCCGGCGAGCTCGCTATTGCGCTGGGCACGCTGGCCCACCTGACAGAAGAAAATACCGAGCGCGCTTTCGAGAGAGGCCAGAACCTGCTTGAGCTTCCCTTAACACTGCCTGACATCCCGTCGTTAACCGTTGCCGAATTTGGCAAGGCGGTGGATACCTTGGCCGGGTGCTATCCGCTATTAAAAGTCCAAGTACTGAAAGCCATGGCCGCGGTCGCAGCCGACGACGGGGAAATCAGTGATCTGGAAATCACTTTGGTCAAAGCCATGGCGATGGTGTTGGATTGCCCGGTGCCCGACGCAATGCTCGAGGCCCACGGGATCAGGCTGAGCACGCCCGGCCAATAGCGCCAAACTCGTTCTGCCTAGCGGACTAGGCATTCTGTCTCTCTGTCTCTCTGTCTCTCTGTCTCTCTGTCTCTCTGTCTCTCTGTCTCTCTGTCCTTCTGTATAACTATCCTTCTATCTGTCTGTAGTGTCGAGCCCCACCCCGTCTGTTGATCCTCACCGCCCTGATAGCCTAAAGTGCGACGACTTGTTCGGAACAAGTGACTGCGCATCGCGCGCACTCATAACCATAACGATTTTGTCTCGAGAGGACTCCAACCATGCCGTCAGCCGAAGACCGCTTTGCCATCTCTGAATTGTTGAACCGAATGGCCTACTTCTATGATGAGAATCATCTCGATGACCTCGCCGCCTGCTTTGCGCCCGATGCCGTGATAAGCATGCAGATTGCCGGGGGCGACATGGTCGGGCCGTTTGAGGGGCGCGACAGCATCATGGAGCTCTATCGCGGCGCCAAATCAAGCCAGACCGATGTGCGGCGCCATGACATCACTAACATCATGTTTGACGCATCCGCAGAGACGCTGGCGGTGACCTCATACCTGACCCTGTTCGCGACCGAGAACGCCGAGACCAAGCTGTTGACCACCGGCGTGTACCGCGATCAGGTCGGTCAAATCGAAGGTGAGTGGAAGATCACCAAACGCCACATCGATCTCGACAGCGCTTACTGAATCCCAGCCATGAATCTCGGCCGCGTCCCTGCCAAAACCGCGCTCCTAGACCCTGAGCGCGAGGCGCTGATCGATATCCCCAACGACCGGCGCATGACCTTTGGCGCGCTCGACGAGCGCGTTCGCCGGCTCGCCAATGGGTTCTGCGATGAGCTCAAACTCAACAAGGGTGATCGCGTCGCCATTCTTTCCAAGAATTGCATTCAGTACATGGAGGTCTTCTACGCCTGCGCGCGCTGCGGCCTGATTGCCCAGCCCCTCAACTGGCGGCTCAGCGAACCCGAGATGGCGCGGATTCTAGAGGACGGCGAACCCGCGGTATTGATTGGCTCTGAGGAATATGCCGAGCTAACCGGCAATCTCGCCAAGGCCACGAATACCCCCGCAACGCTGGTTTTCACCAGCGCCGCTGACTGTGACTACGAGCAGTTGATCGCTCGGTCGAGCGATGACGAGCCCAAAGCGGCTGCCGGGGTCACCGGGGATGACCCGGTGCTCATCCTCTACACCGGCGGCACCACCGGTGAGTCCAAGGGGGCGCTGCACTCTCACCACTCGCTTTACATGGGCATGCTGAATCAGTCCATCGCCGAGCGCATCGTGCCCACCGACGTGTACATGCTCACAGGGCAGATGTTCCACATTCCCGTGGCGCTCGCCATGAATTACATGGCCCACGGCTGCCCCGTGGTATTGATCAATTTTGACGCCAAGCTGGCGCTGGACGTGATCCAACAAGAACGGGTGTCGGCATTTCTGGGCATCACCACCATGATTAACTGGATGATGGCGGTCGAGGGCTTTGAAAACTACGACCTCAGTAGCCTGCGGAACTTCCAGTATGGCGGCGGCCCCATGCCGCGCTCGGTAGTCGAGGCTGCGCTGAAGGCCTTCCCCTGCACCATGATTCAGGGTTACGGCCAGACAGAGGGCATGACCATGACCTTCCTGTCTCAGGAGGATCACCAACGCGCCGTGACCGGCGACCATCCCGAGCGGCTAGGATCCTGCGGTCGCGAGGGCTTTGTCTCGGAGATCCGCGTTGTCGACCCCGAGGGCGCGCCCGTGCCCAGAGATGGCCAAACCGCCGGTGAGATTGTCGTGCGATCCGAGGCCAACATGCTGGGGTACTGGCGCCGACCGGATCTCACCGAGCAGACCCTCCGCGACGGCTGGATGTGGACCGGCGACATCGCCACCTGGGACGAGGAAGGCTATGTGTTTATTGTCGACCGCGCCAAGGACATGATCATCTCTGGCGGCGAAAACATCTACAGCACTCAGGTCGAGGCGGCGATTCACCAGCACCCTGCCGTGCTGGAATCCGCGGTTTTCGGCATTCCCGACGACACTTGGGGCGAGGCCGTTAAGGCCGTGGTTGTCCTGAAACCCGGGCAGACCGCCACCGAGGAAGAGATCATCGCCGAGGCAAGCAAGCATCTGGCCTCCTATCAAAAACCAAAGTCCGTCGACTTCGTGGAGGCACTGCCCAAGGCACCCACCGGCAAGATTCTGAAACGGGATCTGCGCGACCCCTACTGGCAGGACGAGACCCGTCAGGTATGAGCGGTCTGCTCTCAGATGATGTGCTGTCGCACATTGGCAAACAGGGCGCGCCCCGGCGGGAGATCGTGACGCGGCGGGACATTCGCAAATACGCCATCGCCACTGACAACCGGCAGGCGAAATATCTCGATGGCGACGTCGCACCACCCCTCTTCCACCTGCATTTATTCTGGGACGTCGTCCCGCTCGATGAGCTATCGCCGGACGGCGTCTCTATCGATTCGCTGCTGCCCAAGTTTCCGCTGGAAAAAGCGATGGCGGGCGGCCTCGACATCACCTATCACAAGCCGATTAAACCCGGCGATTGGCTCACCGCAACGCGGACCCTGACCGACATCTATGAGAAAGCCGGCCGCAGCGGGCCGCTCATTTTCTACGTAGTGGTGATGGAAGTGCGGGACGATGATGGCGAGCTGGTGGTCACCGAGAAGACCACGAGGATTTTGCGATGAGCCCTGCACCCACCGTCGGCATGGCCATCCCGGAGCGGCAGCACGACTGCGATGAAGTGCAGCAAATGCTCTATAACGCCTCGCTGTGGAACGGGCACCGCATTCACTTTGATATGCCCTACGCCACTGAGGTCGAGGGCTATCCTGGTCTGGTTGTGGCCGGCCCACTGATGGGCGACTGGCTGCATCAAGTGGTCGACGAATGGCTGGGGGACGCGGGTGTGATCACCGGCATTGAATACTCCAACCGTGTCGCGGCCTACGTTGGCGAAACGGTGACCGCAGGCGGCACCGTCACAGCCTATGACGAGGGCACCGGCGAGGTGACGCTGGAGGTGTTCGTGAAAAACGCGCGCGACGAGGTGCTCACCCCCGGCGTGATCACCGCAAGATTAACAGTGGCGAGCTGAGCACGATGAGCGCTTCGGGGCTGGGGGGAGAGTTTGCGCTGATTGGCATGGCCGAGAGTGCGGTGGGCATCGTGCCTGACAAAAGCCCCCGGGAGCTCTGCGTGCAAGTCACCCTTGATGCCATTAAGGATGCCGGCCTGACCCTCGCTGAGGTCGACGGGCTGATCACATGCAATGCCTTCGCCGAACCCATCATGTATCACGCCGAGGCGGTTGCCGAGTACATCGGCTGGCAGCCTCGACACTGTGTCACCGTCAATACGGGCGGCGGTACCACTTTTATGGCGCTCAACATGGCAGCGGCCGCCATTCAGGCAGGCATGGCAGACACGATCGTCGTGGCAATGGCAGATAGCCTGCGCAGCTTCATGACCCGCGATCAGGCGATGGTGGTGCAGTCGAGCTCGGGACATCCCCACTATGAACAACCCTATGGGCCCACCGTGCCCGCTTACTACGCACTGATCGCCCGCGCCCACATGGACCAGTTTGGCACCACCGAAGCCCAGTTTGCCGAGGCCGCTGTGTCTTGCCGAGCCTGGGCCAGCCAGCACCCCAAAGCGCAGATGCGCGACCCCATCTCGGTCGAAGACGTGCTGAACTCCCGCGCGATCGCCGACCCACTCAAGGTGCTGGATTGCTCGCTGGTCTCCGACGGCGGTGCGGCGGTGGTGATCACCCGCAAAGACCGAGCAAAAGATAGCCCTCACAAGCCCGTCACCCTGCTGGGTTACGGCGAGGGACATGCCTACGAACACATCAGCCAGGCCAAAGACCTGACGACTTCTGCCGCAGTGCAATCGGGTCGCGCCGCTTATGCCGAGGCGGGGCTCACGCCCGACGATATTGATCTTTTGCAGCTCTATGACTGCTTCACCCCTGCGCTACTCATGCAAATCGAGGATCTCGGCTTTTGCGGCAAAGGTGAGGGCGGCGCCTGGTTGGCCAGCGGCATCAGCCGGCCCGGTGGCAGCAAACCCATGAATACCCACGGCGGCATGCTGTCCTATTGTCATCCGGGCAACCCCGGAGCGATGTTCGGCCTCACCGAGGCCATCACCCAGATGCGGGGCGACGCGGGTGAACGACAGTTACCCAACATGCACACGGCACTGTGCCATGCGCAGGGCGGCATCATGTCGAGCCACGCCACTATCATTCTGGGCGCGGAGGACTGACCGTGGCCAAGCCTGCCCCCCGCCCCACGCCGACCGAGCAGCCTTTTTACGATGCCTGCGCGGCGGGCAAATTGGTGCTGCAGCGCTGCCAAAGCTGTGGTCACGTGCTGTTTTATCCCCGTACCCACTGTGATGCCTGCCAGAGCGATCAACTGTTATGGGAAGACGCCAGTGGCGCCGGCACCATCGCCAGTTACACGGTGGTGCGTCGGGGCGTTTCTGCCGACTTTGAGGCGCCCTATGTGATAGCGCTAATCGACCTCGCCGAGGGCCCGCGCATGATGAGTCAGATCGTCGACGCGGACCCGGACGCGCTGGCGGTAGGGCTCTCGGTCAAGGTGGACTTTGCAGCGTGGTCAGAAGACATCACACTGCCCGTATTTCGTTTACACCCCGCACTAGATGGCGGGGACGCCTGAACTCAGGCGCTGCCCAGGAGAGAAGACGATGAATAGCAAAATGATTCCCGTTGCCGTCATTAACCCCGATGCGCCCGCTGAGAGCTTGGAGGCCAAACAGCCCGCCATCGACAATGGCGCCGAAATTTACGGAAAAGACGGCTACTTCAGTGCGGAGCAAATGCAGCGAGAGTGGGACAAGGTCTGGAGCGAGAGCTGGCTCATAGCCGGGGTCAGCACCGACCTCCCTGAAGTCGGCGACTATTTTTTGTTCCGGGTCCGCAGCGAATCGATCATCGTCACCCGCACCGAGGACGGGATCAAAGCGTTTTATAACGTCTGCCCCCACCGTGGCGCCAGACTCTTAACCGAGGAGCGCGGCAACAAGAAAGTCTTTGTCTGCCCCTTCCACAGCTGGAGCTTTCGCAATAACGGCGAGCTGCGCACCATCACCGATGAGGAAACCTTTCAGGAGCCTGTGATTTGCCACCGACCCGGACTCACGCCTGTGGCCTGTGAAGCGCACGCAGGACTGATCTTCGTCAGCATGGCTGACACTCCGCCGCCGCTCAAAGAGGCCATTGGCCTTCCCGAGGGCTACCTTGAGAACTACCAGATCGACGGGATGCGGGTGGTGCGCCACGTGCGAAGCGAATGGGGCTCGAACTGGAAAGTGGGCGTCGAGGCGTTTTACGAGAGCTATCACCTGCACGCAGTGCACCCCGAAACCCGCGGGGTGATGGGCGACCTGAACGTACAGTACGACTGCTACCCTAACGGTGCCAGCCGCATGATCGTGCCGCTGGGGCAACCCAGCCCGCGTCAGGCGGACCAGACCACAGTCAATGAAGGGCTGCAGTTCATGCTCCAGGAGGCGGGTGTCGATCCCGCCGGTTTTACCGGCACCGCCGCCGATGTGCGTGCCGCGATCCAGCAAGCCAAGCGGGAGCGGTCTGATCGCCTTGGCCTGGGTTATGAACGCTTCACCGATGGCCAGCTCTCCGATAGCTGGGCGACCGGGATCTTTCCCAACGTCCAAATCGGCTGCCACCCCGAGGCCATTTTCTTGATGCGCTTCATCCCTCACGACACCGATCCCGAGCGCTTTTGGTACGACACCATGACGCTGATGTTCCCGGTAGATGATCCCAACTACTGCCCACCCGCGTGGATGGGTTTGCCGGAGGGTACGGATGTCACTGGCAGTGTGCGGCCCGAGACGGAGAACTTTCTCATCGACGAAGACCCGGGTCTCGGCCTGGTGCTGAGCCAGGACGCCGCGTTTCTCCCCTCGGTGCAGGAAGGCATGCGCAGCAAGGCGTTCAAGGGACAACTCTGGGGCGAGCAGGAGCAGCGGCTACGGCATTTCCATGTCGAGTTGGAGCGCCGATTGAATGCCTGAGCGGATGAGCCCGCCGCTATCTGACCGCAACATTCGGTGATGAAAGCGGCAACGCCTCATCCCGATGCCCAACAAGCGGCCAGCCCGTCCCTTTGGTGGGATGGCCTCGAGCGCGACGCCACAGAACCCCCGCTTGAAACCGATACCAGCGCGGACATCGCGATCGTGGGCGGTGGCTATACCGGACTCTGGACCGCGTATTTCCTCAAGCAGATTCAACCCGACCTCGACGTGGTGCTGGTCGAGGCCAAGCACATCGGTCACGGCGCCTCCGGGCGCAATGGCGGCTGGCTGATGGGGGCACTAGAGGGCTGCGATGCGTTTACCGATGACACTGGCACCCTGCCTGCTGCCGCACGACAGCAACTGACGCAACTGGTCTCGCGCGCTGGCGAGATCCTCGCCAAAGAGAACATCAACTGCGATTTCCACCACGGCGGATGTGTCATGGCGGCAGCACGGCACGACGTGCAGATTGGCCGAGCGAAAAAGATCCTCGAGGGCTTTCAGCGTCTTGGGTTTAGCGAGGAGGACTATCGCTGGCTGACACCGAGCGAGCTCAGCGAACGCATTCAGGTGGCGCACCCGGGTGGCGCGGTGTTCACGCCCAACGTCGCCCGCATTCAACCGGCCAAATTGGTGACAGGGCTGGCGAGGGTGGTGAAATCATTCGGAGTCCTGGTGTTCGAATACACTCGCGCCCATGACATTCACTCAGGCGTTATTCACTGCGACCGAGGCAGTATTCAAGCTGGCCAGATCGTTGTGGCTACCGAGGGCTATTCCGAGGCCGGCAACCCGCTGCATCGACGACTGATTCCGGTGCAGACTGGCATGGTCGCCACCGAACCCCTCAGCGATGCGCAATGGGCAGGCCTCGGCTTTGCCAACAACGAGACCTTCGCTGATTGCACCCGCGCGGCCACCTATCTGCAGCGCACCGCCGACAACCGATTGGTGATCGGTGCACGGGGTCACTATCAGCCCGGTGGTCTCCCGCAACACGGGCTGGGCGACACGCGGGCCACCGGCCAGCAAAGGGAACGCATCGCGCTCAGTCTTTTCCCGCAGCTTGCGGGGGTGCGCTTCACCCACAACTGGGGCGGCAGCGTGGGGGTGCCCCGTGGCTGGCACCCGCATGTCATCCACGACACTTTCTCCGGCGTCGCCACAGCGGGCGGCTATGTCGGCGAAGGCGTGGGCGCCAGCTTTCTATTCGGCCAAACGCTGGCTGAGTTGCTCACCGGTCAGGACACCGACCGAACCCGCATGCCGTGGGTAACCCGGCGCTCACTCGAAGAACTCAAGCGGTGGGAACCCGAGCCCCTCCCCCTGCTCGGCCTCAAAGCCACGATGATGGCGTTTAGTGCCGAGGAGTGGTTGCTGGATCGGTACGGCGAGGGCATGCCTGCCAAAGCCGCGGGCTGGCTCTGTGATCAGCTGGACCCACATTAGCATTCTCTTAAAACCTATATATTTCAATAGCTTATATTTTCTTTATACAGCGGATATTGATTGAACCCGCGTGCCCTGACCGGGCCACTTTGCCGGAGCAAATGTGTATACTTTCGCCCTCAAACCTCAGGAAAGAGAAGAGCAATGAATGCCCCGCAACAAGTCGTAGTCAGCCCCGATATCGAAATCAAGATGCAGGATGCGCTCAAGGCGCAGCGTGAAAGCTACCTACAGGAAGGCTTTGTCTCAGCGGAGACACGCATCGACCGCCTGAATCGCGCGATCGACGTGCTGGTCCGCCACGCGGATCGCATCAGCGAAGCCATCAACAAGGACTTTGTCTGCCGTCCTGACCAGATCAATCTGATGACCGACGTTGCCGCTTCTATCGGCTCGATGAAGCACTGCCGCAAGCACCTGAAAAAGTGGATGAAGGACGAAAAGCGTCCCTCTACGTTCCCGCTGGGGCTTCTCGGTGGGCGCTCTCACATTCAATACCAGCCCAAAGGCGTGGTCGGCATCGTTGCACCCTGGAACTTCCCGGTGGCAATGGTGTTCCAGCCGCTCGCTGGCATTCTCGCGGCGGGTAACCGCGCCATGATCAAGCCCTCTGAGTTCACTCCGGAAACCTCCAAGGTGATCAAGGAAATCGTGGCTGAGGCCTTCGACCCCACCGAGGTCACCACCTTCTCGGGCGGCCCGGAAGTCGGCCAGGCGTTCTCTGCCCTGCCCTTTGACCACATGATCTTCACCGGTGCGACCAATATTGCGCGTCACATTCTTACCGCCGCGGCACGCAACCTGGTACCGGTAACGCTGGAACTCGGCGGCAAGTCACCGGTCGTGATTTCCCGCTCAGCGGACTTGGATCAAGCAATGCAGCGCGTCATGCTCGGCAAGACACTGAACGCTGGCCAGATCTGCCTCGCGCCCGACTACCTGCTGGTCCCCGAGGAGCAGCTGGAGCAAGTGATCAGCCTTGCAACCAAAGCGGTCAACGAGATGTACTCGACCCTGCGCGACAATGACCAATACACGTCCGTGATTAACGAGCGTCACCACAAGCGTCTGAGCGGCTACCTTGAAGATGCCGAGCAGCGCGGCTGTCGCATCATCCCGCTAAACCCCGCAAATGAAGACTTCAGCAATGGCACGGGTAAGATCCCGCCCACACTGATCGTGTCTCCAGAAAGTGAAGCGCTGTGCATGGAAGAGGAAATCTTCGGCCCGCTGCTGCCGATCCGTACCTACAAGGATTTCGACGAGACCATCGACTATATCAACGCCAACCCGCGTCCGCTGGCTGCCTACTACTTCGGCACCGACAAGGGCGAAGAGGAAACCTTCCTGCATCGCACCACCTCAGGCGGTGTCTGCATCAACGATGTGATCTTCCACATCGCGCAGGAAGACATGCCCTTTGGTGGCGTCGGTCCATCTGGCATGGGTTCCTACCACGGGATTGAAGGCTTCAAGACCTTCAGCCACGCCAAGTCGATCTACAGCCAGACGCTGAAGTTCAACGTGGCCAAGCTGGGCGGCATGCTGCCTCCTTACGGCAAGACCAGCGAGAAGACCATCAAGGCACAGATCAAAAGCTGATCGCTGAGATGCTCTGCTTCGGCGCTGCCGCAGCACGGTATAAAAAACCCCGCATTAGCGGGGTTTTTTGTGTCCGGCTGAAGGCCTACTTCAAAATATAGGCCTGCACCACGAGCTCTTCCGTGAGTGGGTTGAACTTGATCACGTCGAGGTTCATCTGCCCATTGGTGATGTTCACCACGTTGCGCATCACGACCACGCCGTCAACCATCTCCCAGAAGCCCTGGAAACGACCGGATGCGTAGCCATCCGCCGTAAAACCCCGACCTTGGCCATCCACGGTGCCACCTGTGCGCGCCGCGTTATAGCTCAAGTGATAGGTGACGTAGACCTTACCGTAGCCCTCCATGTCACCCTCGGCACTGATTGAGCTCACCTCTTCGCCCAGTACCACTGAGGTCACATTCATCGGCGCGTCAGGCTGACGCTTTTCAAGCCCCAGATCGCCGTGACCATCGGCCAGCGCCAGCGGCGCGATGCACATCAAACAAGCCAGTAACCACTTTTTCATTCCCTTCCCCTTATTGCGTTGTGTAACGTGAATGCTGTGGCGCTCCCTGCCCCTGTAGTTGCTCCTGAAAACACCCTACCTTAGCGCGGTGAAAACATCAGCGTCGTCTCGCCCAGCCTTCAACTCTGGCAGGGTTATCCAGTACTATCGCGGTATGGCAATTGCCCAGTTTCCATCTGTATTGCTTTTCAGGTTTCGCGGAAGCGCTCGTATTTGTGGCGCGTTGTTGGCGCTGTCTGCTCTAGCTGCCCGCACCCCCTACTGGCAGGAGCCGATCCCTGCAGATCAGATCGCGTTTGAAACCGAGAGCAAATCGGTAAGCCGGGGCGGCGCCCTCAGCCGCTGACACCGAGCAGCTGTTTGGCACCGATCTCTATGCCTCCCATGTGCAACCCGTTTGGATCAAAGTCGAGAATCAGACCGGACAAGACCTCATCATGCTGCGACACGCGGTGGATGACGCCTATATCTCACCCGCTGAAGCCGCCTACTTACGGCACGCAGGCTCCAAAGAAACCAAGCGGGAAATGGATGTGTTCTTTCAGGAGATGGAGTTTGCGAACCCTGTAGAGGCGGGCGCTACAGTCAGCGGCTATGTCTTTACCAACCTCGACGAGGGATTCAAGAACATCAACGTCGACCTGCTGGGCGACGACTTGCTGTTGAACTTCAATTTTGCCGCGAAGATCCCGGGGCTCAACGCCGACTTCGAGTACGTCGACCTCGACGCGCTTTACCCCGAATTTGAAATAATTGAGGACGTCGCCGCCTTTCAGGAGCCACTTAGACAAGAGCCCTGCTGCACCGTCAACAAGGCCGGCACCAAAGAAGGAGACCCGCTCAATATTGTCTTTGTAGGCACCCGCGAAGCCATTTGGTCGGCGCTCAGACAGCGCTGGCACGCCACCGAAGTGAATCACATGAAGTCGGCGATGAAGACGACCCGTTCTTTTTTCTTCGGCAGCCAGTACCTCTACTCACCGATTAGCCCGTTGTATCTTTATGGCCGCTGACAGGATGTTGGCATACAGAAGGCACGCAACTCGATCAGCCGGCGTAACCATATGCGGCTCTGGCGAGCGCCCTACAACTTTCAGGGTCAGGAGGTGCATGTCGGGCAGGTTAGCCGGGACATTGGCGTCAAATTTCAGAAGCGCACCATCACCACTCACGCCATCGACCCCTACGTTGATCACACTCGAGATAGCTTGATTGGTGATCTTGCCTACTCCGAACGTCTCGGTGCCGTCGGCTATGTCTCGGGCTCACGGATATCGACCGAGGAAGATACCCACTACAACCTGACACCCGACCCTTACTACTCTGATGGTTACCGCGCCGTTTTCTTCTTCAGCGCAT
Source organism: Luminiphilus sp. (assembly GCA_965656065.1). Classification (GTDB taxonomy): domain Bacteria; phylum Pseudomonadota; class Gammaproteobacteria; order Pseudomonadales; family Halieaceae; genus Luminiphilus. The sequence continues at coordinate 12,036 of CBFHIW010000057.1, forward strand.
CGCCCGTATCGCTTTCAGACTTTGATCAGCTACGTTGGTTACCCGAGTGGCACCCGGCTCTCCAATCGACCCACGACGCGACGCCATGAAAAACCTCGAGAGCCAGTGGGACGCTACCGTGTGCGCGCAGCGCCTTGGGAAACCCGCAGGGCTGTTAGTGTTTGCTGCGATGCTTGCCGCCTGCTCCAGCCGGCCACAAGTCCCTTTTTCCTACACGTTAGAGCCACTATCTTTCGAGCCCGGCAACACCTACAACGTGACCGACGGGCGAGCGCGGTTTCGGGAAATTTTTTGCGCCGCGAATGAGGATCACGGCGAGTCCCTGCCGGATTACATGCCGTGTGGGGACTCACTGGTGCGATTCGACGACGAGCCCGAACCCACGGGCATACCGGTCGATCTGGGGCCCTCGTCGGCCAATCTAGTGGGCAAGATGGTGCCGGGGCTCGCGTACTCCTGTGTGAAACGCTGGCTGGACCACGACAACTCCGCCCCAAACCACGTCGCAACCCTTGGCTACGAGACAGGATTTATTCAAGTCGAGGGCATTGCGAGCTCGGAAACCAATGTCGATCTGATCGCTGAGTACGTGGCCGGGCTGGGTCCTGAGTACGACGACCGTCCCTTGGTGCTGTTTGGGTACTCCAAAGGCGTACCCGATATTTTTGCCTTTCTGGTGCAATACCCTGAACTCACGCATCGCGTCGCGGCGGTGGTCTCTTATGCCGGCGCGGTATGGGGATCACCGCTGGCGGATGAGGCCGACGAAAAGCAGCTCCGCTGGCTCACTATGATTCCGGGCGCCGAATGTGAAAAGAAAGACTCCAAGGCACTGGAGACGCTGAGCCCCGCTAATCGCGACGCCTGGTTTGGGGAACATACACTGCCCGAGCACATCCGCTACTACTCGGTGGTGTCTTTCCCCGACCCGGACAATATTTCCAACGGGCTGCAGCACTATCATAAGAAGCTGGGCGAACTGAAAGATGCGCGCAACGATTCGCAGGTGGTGTTCTACGATCAGGTGATCCCCGGATCGACCATCCTCGGTTTTTTTAACGCCGACCACTGGGCCATGTCGGTGCCCATCGCACGCCAACATGAAATTTCACAGGCGATCTTCGCCGACGAAAACGAATTCCCCCGGGAAATCCCGCTCGGGGCGATTCTTCGGTTCATCGAAGAGGACCTGGAGTCAGGGGCTGCCGTAACAGCTAGCCCCTGAGGCATCTGACCAACTTGCAGCGGCTTAGCTGTCTGCCAATGCCGCTACGATCTTGGGAGGATTGAGGGGCAAATCCCTGAAGCGCACACCGGTGGACTGATAGACCGCTTCAGCGATGGCCGGCATCGGCGGCACGATCGGGACCTCTCCCACGCCCTTCACGCCAAACGGATGCAACGGGTTGGGTACTTCTACGATCACCGTATCGATAAAGGGCAGATCCGAGGCCACCGGGATGCGGTAGTCGAGAAAGCCAGGGTTCTCCAATGCGCCCTCTTCGTTGTAGAGGTACTCCTCATTGAGCGCCCAACCAATGCCCTGTACCGCACCGCCCTGCATCTGGCCCTCAACATAGTCGGGGTGAATCGCCTTACCCGCATCCTGAATCGCGGTGTAGCGCGTGATAGTGGTACGGCCCGTTTCTTTGTCGACCTCGGCGTCGCAGATATGCACCCCAAAACCCGGCGCGGTGCTGGTCGAGGTGAGCGAACTGGAGAAGGTGAGCGGCCCGCCCATTGCTCCTGCGCGACTGGCGAGCTCTTCGAAGGTCAGGCTCTGATCACCGTAATGCGCGGCCCCCTGAGACCAGGTCACCACGCCGGGCTCTACCTCCCACTCTGTGGCGGCGCGACGGCAGAGTTCCGCCACGCACTGCTCCGCGGCCTGAATGACCGCCTGTCCAGTCGCGAGCGTCGTCCGGCTACCGCCAGTTAAATCCGTGTGGCCCACTGCGTCGGTGGCCGCCACCTGGGGGTGAATATGCTCAAAGGGAATGCCCAAGACTTCTGATGCCATCAGCGCCATGGAGGCGCGGGAGCCGCCAATATCCGGGCTGCCCGTCAGGATCGCAACGTGACCGTCTGCAATCACGTTGAGGGTAGCACTCGATTGCATACCGGCATTGATCCAGTAGCCCATGGCGACACCACGCCCGGCACCCTCGGCAACCGCCGATTTGTAGTGGGCGTGGTTACGCGCCACCTCAAGGCACTCGCGCAAACCGATGCGGTTATAGGGCGCACCCATCATGTTGGCGTCGCCCTCTTCCACGGCGTTGAGCAGTCGAAATTCAATGGGGTCCATGCCCAATTTGGCGGCAAGCTCGGTGATCGCGAGTTCAAACCCCAGCGTGACCTGCGGAATACTGGGCGCGCGATACGCATGGATTTTCGGTTTGTTGGTGTAGACCGAGCGACCGGTGGAGCGAGCATCCGTGAGCTTGTAGCAGGCCGTCGCCATGAAAGCGGGGATTCCCGCGGGGTTGCCGTTGTAGGCCCCCGAGTCCATCAGGCACTCGACATCTGCCGCGACCAGTTTGCCGTCGCGGGTCGCACCGAGCTTCACCTTGGTCTCCGCACCAGGTGCCGGGCCGGTGGCGCGGAATACATCACCGCGGTCCATGACCATCTTCACCGGGCGGCCTGTTTTTTGGGCGAGTATTACTGCCAGCGGCTCAAGATAGACAGTGGTTTTACCACCAAAGCCGCCGCCAATTTCCGAGGCGGTGACCTTGATCTTACCCAAATCGATACCGGTGACCGCCGAGGTGTAATGGCGCACCGTGAAGTGGCCCTGGGTGCAGCACCACAGCTCCACCCTGCCCGCGGCGTCAGCACGCGCGACGCAGGCGTGGGGCTCGATATACCCCTGGTGGCACATGGGCACCGAATAGGTCTGCTCAATCACTACCTCGGCTTTCTCAAAGGCCGCGTCCGGGTCGCCCACGGTGAGGCTGATGTGAGTGGCAAGATTCGTGGGCTCTTCGGGGTAGCCATCCGGGAAGCGATCGTCGTGCAGAATCGGTGCGTCGGCCGCCAGCGCCTTGTGCACGTCAGTGACAGCGGGGAGCACGTCGTACACCACCTCGACCGCTTGCGCGGCTTCGGCTGCAAGCTCGGGCGAGGTCGCGGCCACGGCTGCCACGGCCTGCGAATGAAACAAGACCTTACCTTGGGACATCACCATCGGGACGACATCTTTGAGCGCCATCGCGCCCTCGCCACTACCGAGCATTTGATTACCGGGTTCGACGAGATCCTGCCCCGTCATCACCGCCAGCACGCCCTCCATCGCGAGTGCCTTGCTGCAGTCGATCGACTTGATCACCGCATGAGCGTGGGGGCTCCGCACAACATGGCCATAGAGCTGGCCCTGCATATTGAGGTCGGCGCCGTAGCGCGCGCGGCCGGTAACCTTATCGAGCCCGTCGGGCCGAATCGGGCGCGAACCGATGATTTTGAATTCCTGATAGGCGTTCATGCGGCCTCCTCGCGCAGGGTTTTGGCGGCGTCCAACACCGCGCGAATAATTTTGTCGTAGCCGGTGCAGCGGCACAGGTTACCGGCGAGCCAGTAGCGCGCCTGTTCTTCCGTGGGATCTGGGTTGTGCTCTAACAGCGCCTTGGCCGCGATCACCACCCCGGGCGTGCAGATACCGCACTGCAGGCCACCATGCTCCAACAATTTTTGCTGTACCGGGTGGAGCTCACCACCCTTGGCAACCCCTTCCACCGTTTGCACCGACTTGCCCTCTACCTCGGCAGCCAGCACCAGGCAGGAACACACCAGTCGATCATCGACCAGCACGGAACACGCCCCACAGTCACCGGTGTTGCAACCGATCTTGGTACCGATCAGTTCGAGCTCATCGCGGAGCACCTCGGCCAGGACCTGCCCAGGCGAGCACAGAAATGCGGTGCTCTCACCATTAATCGTGGCCTGCACGGCCATTTTGTTCAGTGGCTTGTTCATGGGCGCGCCTCCGTAATTCGTGCCTGTACGTTGGCAATGGCCCGCGCGACCAGCACACCGACCACATGGGTGCGGTACTCCGCGGTACCGCGCTTGTCGGAGATGGGAGTTGCCGCGGCACGCACCGCCGCAACCGCCGCATCGACCGCGGCTTGATCTAGTTGAGAACCCACCAGTGCCTGAGCCGCCGCCTCGACTAATAATGCCGTGGGTGCCACCGCGCCAATCGCCACCCTTGCCGCGGTGCAGGTGCCCGAATCGTCCACCGTGATCGAGACCCCTGTCCCGGCGACTGCAATATCCATCTCGGTGCGGGGAGTGAGTCGCAGGTAGGCATCCGAGGTGCCAGCCGCGGGCCTCGGCAAGATGAGCTCAACCAACAACTCACCCGGCGCCAGTGCGTTCTGGTTGGGTCCCACCACAAAATCCTCGACCGCCAGCGTGCGCTCGCCATCGGGCCCCAGGATGCGGCACTGGGCACTATTGGCAATGAGTGCGGGAATGCTGTCCGCT
>CBFHIW010000058.1:0-16028 GCA_965656065.1 Luminiphilus sp.
AGATCAATACCCTAAATTGGGCGATTTTGGTCCACTGTGGCTGGTGCGATTTCAGAGAAATCAATAACTTACATCTATTTTGGTAGGACCAGGCGGATTCGAACCGCCGACCTCTACCATGTCAAGGTAGCGCTCTAACCAACTGAGCTATGGTCCTAGGGGGCGCGCAGTATAACGCGGGTTCTGCATGAGGAAAACGGTCGGGCGGAAAAGGCAGAGAGACGCCCCAGCGGGCGCCGACCTCAGTGCTGTCATCAGTTCATCGTGACGAGCGCATTGAGCTGATCGCGCGTCAGCAACACGCCACGATTGATCACTGCTGCCACGCTGCGGGTCGCTGTAATGTCCTCCAGAGGGTTGGCGCTGAGTAGCACGGCGTCGGCAATCGCCCCGACCTTGATCTGCCCCATCTCGTTTTCCAGACCAAAGAACTCAGCCGGTTTCACTGTGGCGGAGTGCAGTGCCTCTAGGGGCGTCATACCCACCTCAACATATTGCTCGAGCTCGGTGTGCAGGCTGTAACCCGGAATGCTCCAGCCAATCGGTGTATCGGTGCCAGCTGCAATCGGCGCGCCCGCAGCATGCAGCTCGCCGGTGCGGCGCAGTGACCACTCGGCAAAGGTGGTGTCCACCGGCTCTTCAGACGCTTCGAGCTCGTCGCGTGCGTCACGCCATTCCTTACTGACGCTGGCCGGGATCAAATCCATGGCCTGATCAAAATCATCTCGATCAAACGGCACAAAGAGATCCATGGAGTTCATGCGCAGAGTTGGCACCGTGATGGTGGCTTTGAGTGCCTCGGTGGTCTCGGCGCATACCTCGGCATCTTCACTGGTGATAGCGGGTAGCCGCTGCAGTCTATGTAGGCGAGACCGGAGCACGTTGCCGGGCTCGTTCTCGGGATTTGCAAGTTCTTCCTGCCGCACGGCCAGCCAGGCTTGGGGGTCACGCACGCAGTCCATCTCGTAGTTGCGCAAGTGCTCAAGTGATTGCACCTGTGGCGCCACATCACGGGCGCGCATAGAGAGCGGCACGTGACCATCAATCGGGAGGTTTCTGGCGCCCGCTTCTTCCACGATCGTGGCAAAGACCTCGGGCGTCACCATCTCGTAGATTTTCAGAAAGCTTGCCCCGGCTGCATGAATCTCGGCAATGTTGGCACGCGCCGCCTCGGGCGTGGGGTTCGCAATACCGAGCCCTGGGAAGTTCACGCCGTCGTACACCACGTCTTTGCCATCCAGCAGCGGTCCCGAGTACCAGATGTTGGGCGCGTTGCTACCTGCGCTCCGCAGGGTGTCGACAACGGGCAATAGATCCTCAAGTAGCCCGCCGGTATCACGCACATTGGTAATGCCGTGGTAGAGGAATAGCCCCGCCATGGCATCGGTAAATCTTTTGTCGAAGGTGAAGTGAACGTGAAAGTCCCAAAGTCCGGGAATCAGGTACTGCCCGCTGGCGTCGATGTGTTCCGAGGCCGGCATTTCTCGGGGGGTGTCGCTTTCGACAATATCGACGATTCGCCCGTCGTCGATGAGCACAGTTTGGTTGTGCCGGACCGGGTTCACCGCGTCGATCACGGTGACGCGCGTCAGCGCCAGATCAACAGGCTCGGGTGCGTCCTCTGCGCACCCGATCAAAAGCGCAGAGCAGACTGAGAGGGTGGAGAGGGCAGAGAGGACTGAGGCTTTGGTGAATGTCATGATCGCCAACCTTAATTGAGGTGACTTGAAGTTATTTAAGTTGGTGTGGTTGCGCCGTGGTCCGGGCGGGCGGAAACCGCTCCCCCGGCTGACCGGACTCCCAGCGCGGATACTTGGTCATTATTGCCGAGAACAACGCGCTGTTCAGCCAGTTTTCCAGCCACCGCTTGACGTTGGGGTAGGGCGCCTGCTGCCACCAGGAGGGTTCGACGCCTGCAAACTGCCGAATAAACGGAAACAACGCCACATCGATGGCATTGGCGGCGTCGCCACCCACCCAGTCAGAGCCCGATAGCCGGTCTTCCAGTTTCTGAATAAAAGCTTCAGCGTTTTTTCGGTAGTCCTCTGCGGTGTGCTCGGGGTACCGCTCAGCGTATTTGTAGCGGTCCAGCCAGTGCTTGAAGTCGCCATCGCATTCACTGATCCAGTCGGAGCCGAGCGCCTCACCCTCGAGCCAGTTGAGTGGGTCGCGGTACTCGAGCGCCCACTGCATGACCTCTGCGCTTTCCTCTATAACCCGGCCGTCTGACAGCACGAGCACCGGCACCGTGGCCTTGGGCGATGCCGCAGACAGCTCGGCGGGTTTGTCCTTGAGCAGTACTTCTCTGAGCATCACTTCCGCGCCCGCTGCGGCCAGTGCCATTCGTGCCCGCATGGCATAGGGGCAGCGCCGAAAGGAATACAAGATGGGCAGGTGAGACATCTGTTAACCATAGCTTGGCGCTGAGCTCTGAACCAGCGCGGTATCGCGCAGAAAATCCCCCCAAGGGCCCCGACTTTAGTACTATCCTGAGTCCTAACCTAACAATAAACGGGGACAGATCATGGGACGATTAGCAGGCAAAGTGGCTTACGTGTTGGGCGCAGCAGGACGCGGCAACATGGGCCAGGTCATTGCACAGCGTTTTGCTGAAGAGGGCGCCACCGTCGCCGTAGGCGGCCGACATCTCGAAGAGCTCGAGCGGCTCGCAGGCGAGATCGGCGGGATGGCAGTGACCTGCGACATCACCAAGATGGAAGACATCAAGTCATCGATCGGCGCCATCGTGGATGCACACGGCAAGATTGATATTGCGGTGAATGCTACCGGTCTTGGCTTGCTAGCTCAGTTCGAGGAAACCACCGAGGACGAGCTGAACATGATGATGGACCTGCAGTTCAAGGGGCCTTATCAGTGGATGCAGGTACTGGTGGGTGTGATGTCTGATCCCTCCTCGATCATCCAGATTTCCTCCGCAACTGCGACCATTCTGGTGGGTAACCACCACGCCTACATTGGCACCAAAGCGGGTATCGACCACGTGGTGCGCGGCGTGGCAGATGAGTACGGCGCCAAGGGTATCCGCGTGAACTCAATCTCTCCCGGCCTCACTGCCTCACCCATGGCCGCGCCGCACCTCGAGACCCCCGGATTGCTGGAGGCATTCCTCAAGAACTATCCGCTGGGTCGGTTGAATACCTCTGAAGATATTGCCGCCGCTGCGGTCTTCCTCGGTAGCGATGAGTGCTACATGACGGGTCAGAACCTGCAGGTGAATGGTGGTTTGACCCTGCGCCGTAACCCGCTGCCCTCGGAAATCGAGGAATCAGTGATGGCTGCCATGGCGGCCGCGCAGGCGGAGTAAGTATTTGGGTGCGCGGGCCTTACGGGTCAGTGCGCTGAAGAGACTTTTAAAGTGGCAGAAAAGGACGAAGAACCCACTGCCTTGAAAGAATGAGAGAGGACAACAGATGGCTGGCAAAAGGAAAGACGTGTATCTGGTGTGTGGGGGCAAGTACCACGATTTTGACTTTGCGCGACTCGAACTGCTGAAGCTGCTCGCCGAGCACGATGTGGTCAGAGTCAAAGTGGCCAATGACTACAGCGATGTCGAGGCCATGTGCGAGTCGGACTTGCTCGTGACTTACACCTGCGATGAAGTGCCGGATATGGCGGGGCAGGCGCGGCTGAAGTCCTACGTTGAGAACGGCGGCAAGTGGTTTGCGCTGCATGCCACTAACTCGGTGCTGGAGTGGTTGAGCCACGATCCGCCGTTGTTGCGCGCGCCGCGTGAGAACAAAGACTTTATGGAAGTATTGGGTAGCCAGTTTTTGGCACATCCACCCATCGAGCCGTACCGGGTCGAAGTCACCAAGCCCGATCATCCTCTGGTTGAGGGCATCGAGCCTTTCGATACCACTGACGAACTGTATCTGTCGGAGTATCACGGCGAAAACGAAATGCTGCTGCACACCAAGTGGTCAGGCACCGTTGACGCTTTTCAGGATAGTGACTGGGAGAGTGGTGACGACGAGCACGCCGTATTCTATTTGCGCCCCTATGGGCAGGGCACCGTGCTTTACCTGACATTGGGGCACTGCCGTTCGACCTACGATATGCAGCCTTTGGTGGAAGAGTACCCGGTGCTCGAGCGCGGTAGCTGGGAAGTCCCCGCATATTACGAGTTGCTCCGGCGCGGCATCGCCTGGGGTATTCAGTAACCTGAAGTCCCCGGTTCAATCTAAGGACACTCTATGCGGCGCTGATGCCGCCTTAACTGCCGGCTGACTACACCTATGGATACCCGCTGGATCGACGAACTCGCCGCAGAAGTCCCCGACACGCGGGTGCTTCGCGAGCCACACCAGATCAAACGCTTTACCACGGGCATCCGCTACGGTCAGGGCTCCGCCCTGGCGGTCTTTGAGCCTGCCTCACTGCTGGCTTTCTGGAAAGTACTCAAGGCCGCTGTGGCGGCCGATTGCATTGTCATCTGCCAAGCCGCCAACACCGGCATCACCGGCGGTTCAACTCCAGACGGGGACGACTACGATCGTGAGATCGTGGTTATCAGCACCCTCAAACTCGATACCTGCCTGCCCCTGTGCGATGCGCAACAAGCCTTGGTATACGCCGGTGGCACGCTGTATCGACTCGAGCAAATGCTGGCACCTTTTGGCAAGAACCCGCATTCGGTGATCGGTTCTTCCTGTATCGGTGCCTCGGTCATTGGTGGTATCTGCAATAACTCGGGCGGCAGCCTGGTCAAGCGAGGGCCCGCCTACACCGAGCTCGCGTTATTTGCCCGGCTCACCGAGCAGGGTGAGCTTGAGCTGGTGAATCACTTGGGCATCGAGTTGGGGGAGACCCCGGAGGAGATACTGGGCAATCTCGACGCGGGCCGATTTGATCAGGAAGCCGCAACCCTTGAAGGTGGCCTCGCATCGGACCCCGAGTACATTGAGCGTGTGCGCGAAATCAACGAGCCGACGCCCTCAAGATTCAACGCTGACCAGCGCCGGCTTCACGAGGCCAGCGGCAGTGCGGGCAAGTTGGCGGTGTTTGCGGTGCGGGTTGATACCTTTGACAAGCCCAAGGCCGAGCAGGTGTTCTATGTGGGCACCAATGACCCCGAGCAGCTCAACCAGATCCGCCGGCGCTTACTTTCTGAGTGCAGCGAGCTCCCAGAGATGGGCGAGTACATGCACAGGAGCTGGTTTGATGGGGCCGACCGCTACTGCAAGGACACGTTTCTGCTCATCAAGTACTTGGGCACCGATTTCTTGCCGCGTCTTTATCGCATCAAGGCAGCGCTTGATCGCTGGCTTGAGAAGATACCGGGCCTCCCCAATCGTCCCGCCGACCATCTGCTGCAGCGACTGGCACAGTGGTGGCCGGATCATTTGCCCAAGCGAATGCGCGAGTACCGCAAGACTTACGAGCACCACCTGATTTTGGTAGGTGCCGATACCGCCATTGCCGAGATCCGGCAGGTACTGCACGAGGTCACCAGAGCGGGTGATGCGGGCGCCTTTTTTGAGTGCTCGCCGAAAGAGGGGGACGCTGCGTTACTGCACCGCATGGTCGCGGGCGGATCGCCGGCGCGTTACAACCTGATTCATGCCAAAGAGACCAATGGTATTTTGGCGTTCGATGTGGCGCTGCCCAGAAACTATACGCAGTGGTATGAGTTCCTACCCAAGGATCTGCTCGATCAGTTTGCGGCGCCCTACCGCGGCGGACACTTTATGTGCCACGTGTTCCATTGGGACTTCGTGGTCAAAGCGGGCGTGGACCCGGAGGCGGTCAAAGAGCGGATGATGGCTTTACTTGATGGCATCGGTGCCAAATACCCCGCTGAGCACAACGTGGGGCACTTGTATTGCGCCGAGCCCGATCATGCGGCGTTTTATCGGGAGTTGGACCCGACTAATACCTTTAACGCGGGCGTGGGCAAGATGTCCAAGTACCGGTGTTACCACTAAGCGGGCATAAAAAAGGCCGGGTTGCCCCGGCCCATAAGCCACAACGCTAAAACTTAGAACTTCCAGTTCACCCGCAGGCCGACTTCGCGCTTATCCAGCGGTGAAACTGCAACGCCCTGCTTGGCGGTCAGGAAGGCAAACTGCGACGGACTGGAGAAGTCAGTCCAGCGAGCTCCGGTCTGCCAGGCTTCCTCGTCGGTCAGGTTCATGACGAAGAGCTCCGCCATCAGGTTCTCCCACTCGAGACCGATGCGCAGGTTGAACAGGTTGTAGGAATCCAGCTCGGCCAGGTTGGATTCATCCACATAGGATTTGCCCTGATGGAACCAATCCAGACGCCAGTAGCCGCCCTGGTTAAACAGTGAGAAGTTATGAGACACATAAGCACTCATAGTGTTCTTGGGCTGGCGCGGTGTCTGGTTACCAGACATCTGCGAGAATCCGGCAATCGGTGCGACGAAGTTAAAGGTGTAGTCGTCGTACTCGGAATCGATGTAGCTGATGTTGACACCGACTTCAGTGCGATCCGTGATGGCTGCCTTACCCTCAAACTCCACACCCCAGATATCGGCATCACCCGGAATCAGGATGTTTCGAGAGTTGAAGAACGGAATCGGGTCGCCGCCGTCGGCAGGGTAGGTGGCCTTCGGTTGACCCAGCGAGCCCTCGGGACACTGAGCTCCACCGATATCGCCGGCGCGGCAGGTCTCGTTGATCTGGAAGGAGGATCGCCCCTTAATGTTATCCCAGGTCTGCATGTAGACCGCCAAGTTCATCTGGCCCCGACCATCCCAGAACTGTTGCTTCCAACCGAACTCGATCGCTTCCAGTGTTTCGGCATCCAGTAGCTCTGAGACCGTGGAGTCTTGCGCAACATACTGTGCCTTCTCACGCTCATCAGCCTGTGCGTAGAACGTGTTGAAGTCGCCCGCGATCTGACCCTCGGACCAGCTCGCGTAGAGCGTGGTGCTGTCAGATGGCGTCCAGCGCACAATGGCTCTCGGTAGGAAGTCATCAAACTCTTCCTCCAGCCGGGTATCTCCCCTGCCAGTGACCACGCTACCTTTGGTCAGGGTATCTTCAACAAAGCGCCCCTCGAGAATCACCGTGAGGTTATCGGTAATATCGAAATCAATTGAGCCAAAGACACCGGTTACCTCGGCCTCGTCGGCGTTTTGAAGACTGTTGCTGAAAATGCCTAGCGCGTTGCCGGGCCGTCCAATACCAAGACCGCCAATGGCGGGGTCAAAAAAGCTGTAAACGCAGATATTGGGGTAAGCATCAGAGTACCCAAAGGAATCAAAGGCGAAGCAGGAGGTTGCCGCATCACCGCCGCCACCTGAGGACAGGAACTCCTGTTCGTAGTAGCTATAACCAACCAGCCAACGGAGTCTTTGGTCCTGAGGGCTTGCGACTCGGATTTCCCAGCTTTCGTCTTCCATCTTTTGAGGGTCGCGTGACCACCAACCTAATCGATCTGACAGGTCGAAATCGCGGATCCAGTTGGCTTCCTGCTCGTTTTTGCCGTAGCTCATGTCAATGCTGTAGCCCGAGTCGAACTCGTAGCCAGCAGCGATGGTAAAGCGCTCTGTTTCTCGCTTCATACCGATGGAGGTCACGCCAGGCACGCCGTCAATATTCGTTTCTGGGTCGGTCAATGCCGACATATCGACAGGCAGAACGGTGTTAGACGAGATCACGTTATTGCCCGGATCCAGACTTACCGAATTGCCATAAGGCACAGTGCCGCAGATGTAGTTAACGGGGTTAGCGGGCCCCTCAGCTGAGTTCACTGTCGTGCCCGTGCAGGTATCGTTCATGATCCCCGAGATAAACGCCTGGCTCGGCGCGCCGTCGTCGTCTTCAGAGGTGCTGTAGCGCATCTTCAGCTTAAAGTTGTCCGTAGGCGTCCAGTTGATCACACCGTTAAAGGTGGTGGTCTCCTCGTCACCGGTCCGGCCACCGTCTGTCGCGGTGAAGTGCCCCTCTTTATCGTAGAAGCGGCCGGATACGCTGAAGGCCAGCACATCCTGAATGATAGGGCCCTCAATTAAAGCGCTGATATCGGTTCGGCCACGATCAGACATGCTGGCCGTAATCTCACCGCCAAATTCCTCGGCATTCGGGTCGCGGGTGATCAGATTCACCGCGCCGCCGAACGTGTTTCTCGCGTAATAGGCCGACTGCGGTCCTTTGATGACCTCGACCCGCTCAAGGTCCATGAGGCTCAGTGAAGTGCCGCCATTCAGCACGTACACCCCGTCGATAAACAAAGCACCCGTTGCGAAGCTGGGCGAGAACTGCGCAGTCGTCAGGCCTCTGAACTGCAGCTGTGTGTTGTAGCGCCCCGGCTGCTGGTTGCCCTGGTTCATGAACTGGAATCCAGGCGTGTGTAAGGCCACGTCCTCGAGATCGCGCATGTCAGTCATCAGAATATCGTCAGCACCAAAGACCGATACCGCTACCGGAATTTCTTGTAACGACTCGTCTCGCTTACGAGAGGTCACAATGACCTCTTCAAGCACCGCTGATTCCTGCGCCACGGCGACAGTACTGGGGAAGACACCGGCGACTGCGAGTGCGACCGCCGAAGAGAGCGTGAATCGAGTACTTCTTTTCATGAGAGTGCCTCTGTTTTGTTTATAAATGGCTACCGTTTGACCAATAAACGCTGATTTTCAACGTTTGCGGGCCACACTAATGCCTTATTGATATACCAATAGGCGTAAATGCGCAAGCGTTCATGTGGCCCCGAAATAGGGCAACTGGCGGGGCTCCAGAGTGGGTTTTGACCGCGGCCCTTCGAATACTTAGCCTTATTGATATAACAACCGATCAAATTTACTCTGAGCGCACGTTTTTGGGGGAGAGATGCGAATGCGCAAGGTGACGGTTGCGGAACCGGGTGGACCAGAAGCACTGCAAATGGTGGAGTCCGATATTCCGGAACCGGGACCGGGTGAAGTGCTGATCGAGGTGGCGTACGCGGCGCTGAACCCGCTGGACAACCATGCGCGGGCAGACCGCATCAAATGGAATCACCCTGGTTATCCGTTTACCCCCGGGTTTGAATTCTGTGGCGTAGTCGATGCGGTGGGTGAGGGCGTCGACGAGTCACTGATCGATCAACGTGTAGCCACCAATGGCCAGTGGGGAGGCAATGCGGAATTCGCGATTGCCCCAGCGCATTCGCTTGTGAGTGTCCCTGATGAATTTGACTGGCCGCTAGCGGCCTGCTTTTCCACCTGTGCCTATACCAGTTGGTTGTTGGTTCACAGTGCCGCCAAGGTACAACCCGATCAGTGGGTGGTCGTGCACTCCGCGGCGGGGGCGGTGGGCTCATTGGTCATGCAGATCGCCAAGTCGGCGGGTGCGCAGGTGATCGGCCTAGTGGGGGGTGAGCACAAGTTTGAGTTTGCAGAGCAGTTCGGGCCCGATGCGGTCATCGATTATTTGCGCGATGACTGGCCAGATGGCGTCAAAGCGCTGACCGATGGTCGCGGCGCTGATGTGATTTTTGATGGCAACGCCGGTGATCGAGCGCCGATGAACCTCGATGCCATAGCGCCGCTGGGTCATATCGTTTACCTCGGCGCCAGTGCGGGACAAGCGCCCCCGGTCCCGCCGTCCATGCTGATCGGCAAGAGCTGCTCGATGTCGGGCTTCGTTCAGTATTTTCATCAGGCGATTAGCGGTGGCGCTGAAATTGCCGAGACTCACAAAGCCCTCGCCGCAGGCACCTGGCGTATTCCCATTGAGCGTGAGTTCGATCTGACTGAAGTGGCCGAGGCGCACCGGGCCTGGGAGGTGCGGGAGTTGCTGGGTCGCAGCGTGATCCGGGTGGGCGGCGACCTCTAAGGCAAACCATGAGTGTCGTCAGTGGCCTGCACGAGTTTGTCTTCTCGGCCCATGCATCCGAGCGGGAGCGGTTGCTGGCGTTCTGGGCAGGGCTGGGATTCGAGCCCGATGCCGAGGGGGCGTTAAGCGCTACTGATGCAGAGGCCCTTTATGGCCATGGCGCAGCGCTTACATCGATTCGGCTTCGTCATTCAGGCTGTGCGGCCCATGAAACCGGTCTGGTCAGGCTCCAATGCTGGGACGACCTGGCGGGTGAGGGATTGGGTGCCCACAAGCCGCTGGTTACCGGCAGTCGATGGATGGGGATGTATACCGCCGATATCCTCGAACTTAGGGACAGCCTGAGTGATTTCAACAGCCATATAGATGATCGGTGGTTGTCGGAGCTGGTATCTGCGCCGCTGGCTAATCCACCCCCTGCAGTCACCTGGGATAGCCCGTTCGTAGGGCTGAGAGAAACCCTGTACTTCGACCCGGACGGTCGGGTCGCCTTTATTCAACGCGGTGGGTTTGATCGCCCGGGCTTTGGCACTATCGACACGTCACTGCCCTACAAAAACAGTGAGGGCAGCCACGCCAACGTGGTGCAACCCAGTCGCTCATTCGATACCGACTTTTATAAGCGTGTGTTTGGCCTCGAGTCTGCGCCCTACGGTGAGGCGCATGATTCCGGTGATGAACCGCCTACGCAGCGTGCACTAAGGTTGGAGTTGGGGCAGCTCTTTCGCGTTGAACGATTGCGGGCGCCGGAGTGCCCCACCGGGCTACTGCAGGTGTACTCGCCATACTTCGACACCGACGATCATCGCATCTTAAGTCAGCCTGGGCAGCGGGGCCTCTCTGCCTATAGTTACCGGGTGCAGAGCGTTGATGCAGCGGCGCTGCCCGGCGTCACCGATTACCGGGCCGGCCAGAATGAGTTCGGCGAGCCCGCCTGTACGTTCCGGGCACCCGACGGATACAGTTGGATGTGGATCGGTGTCTGATTCCGTTCGCGGCTATCCCCTGCGTGCCTTTGTTATTTGTCTCATTGCCTATACCACCGCGCAGATGGACCTCGCGTTATTTGGCTACGCTGTGCCGGCGATTCGCGCAGAATTCGGGCTGGCACTGAGCGAAGTGATGGCCATCGTGTCCACCGCTTTCCTCTTGGGTGGGGCGTTACTGGTATTACTCGGCTGGTTAGCTGACCGGGTGGGGCGGTTGCCGCTGTTTCAATTTTCTCTGCTGGGGTCCTCTTTGCTTGTGGCGCTGATCAGCATTGCACCGGGTGTGGCCACGCTCACGGCACTGCGCGGTGCAAGCATTGCAGTGGGAGGTCTGAGCTACCCGATCACCGGCGCCATCATTACTGAAGAGATGCCGGCCCGGCTGCGCGGCTTGTTTATGGGGTTGCTACAAATTGGATATCCCCTCGGATGGGCGTTGGCGTCACTGTGGTCGATGTGGCTGCTGACCGAATACGGCTGGCGACAGCTGTTTTGGGTGGGCTTGGTCAGCTTGCCGATGGTGTGGTTCGTACGGCGTTACTTACGTGAACCACCCCGGTCGGTGGCGGCGCGATCAACGGAGGCACCGCCGCGGTTTTCGGATCTGTTTGCCAGCGGGATCCGCGAGCGGGCGATCACACTGTTCGTTGCCCAGTTTTTATTTGTGTGGGCCTACGCGGCGTCCATTTTTCTGTTCCCGAGTTTTCTGCGTGAGGTCCGCTCTCTCGACGCCTTCAATTTTTCACTGTTGATTGGTGCGGGCAATGCCATTGGGGTACTGGGCTATGTGCTCGCGGCGTGGATCGGCGAGCGGGTGTGGACGCGGCGCAATACGGTGGTGTTGTGGACGCTTTTGGGTGCGATGTTGTTTCAGGTGTTGGTCTGGGTGCCGACCACGTTTAGTCAGATCCTGTTTGTGTATGCGCTGATGAGCATGTTTTTTTATGGCTCGGCGGCGGTGAAGTTTGCTTATCTCGCCGAGGTATTTCCCACGCGCATCCGCGCCCTCGCCATGGCCTGCTGTGGGTCGTTGGCCGTGACGATGGGCTCGGCGGCCGGCCCCTACACCGTGTCATTGGCCATTGAGTCCTGGGGCTGGCATCTGGGGTATGCGACGCTAGTGGGCGTGCCGCTCGCGCTGGCAGGGCTTTTGTATTTGACCCTCGACTCTCTGCCTTCAGGGCTGGAGGTCGAGGACATCGCCAACCGAATAGGAAAGGAGGCCCAGCCAAATCATGGTTAAGGGATATCGCGTTGCAGCATTTGGTGGGCCAGAGGTGATGGTCTGGGAATCACTTGACCTGGGGGACCTCGCACCCGGCGACGTCAGGGTTCGCGTGGGTGCAAGCGGCATCAACTTTGCCGAGACGCGAATGCGCGCCGGGGACTACAGCGGTCAGGAGCTGCCATTTGTGATGGGCATGGAGGTCGCGGGGACCATTGAGTCGGTCGGCGCGGGCGTCACCGGGTTTCGCGAAGGTGATCGGGTCTTTGGGCGCGTTCGCGGGGCCCATGCTGAGGTCGTTGACTGCGACCCCGATCACTTGATGTTGCTGCCGGATAACCTGAGTTTCGCTCAGGGTGCAGCGATACCCGTGGGTTGGCTGACGGCATGGCATGCCCTTTATACCGTGGGGCGCATGAAGGCCGGGGACCGCATTCTGGTCGAGGCGGTGGGCGGCAGTGTCGGTAGCGCCGCACTGGCGCTGGCAAAGCAAGCCGGATGCTGGGCCTTGGGCACGGCGAGCCGCGATGACAAACTGGCGCACGCCTCGTCGTTGGGCTGCGACGCGGTGGTCAATTACACCCGCGATTCGGTCTCAGAGCAGGTGGCTGCGTTGACGGACGGTCAGGGGATGGACATTGGCCTCATGACTATTGGCGATGCGACGGCCGATGAGCTGATCGATTCCATGGGGATGGACGGCCGGGTGGTGATGTTTGGCAGCACGGGTGGACGTGACATCACCTTCAACCTGCGGATCGGCATTTTGAATATCCAGCTCCTGTCGATGAGCATCTCGACCAGTCCTGCGTTTATGACCCAGACCATGCCCGATTTTCGCGCGAGACCGCTGCCCTTGTTTGCCAGCGGCGGGTTGGTGCCGGTTGTCGACACCGTGCTGCCCATGTCTGAGTTAGTGCGGGCGCATGAGATGGTGGACGAGCGCACTCACTTTGGAAAAGTGATAATGGTGAACGACGAATAAAAGCACTGTCACGGTCGCGGTATGGCCGCGGCGGGTGATGCATAAAAAACACAATAGCCACAAAGACAATAAAGAGGGCGAGACAATGAGATCAACACTTAATAGATGGCGCGCGCAGGCGCAGCACTTTCGCGCGGCCCTCACTGTTTTAGTAAGCGTCATCGTGAGCGCAGCTTGCATCGGCGGCGGTAAGGCGCTCGCCGCTGAACCCATTACGGACAAGCCCTGGCGCGAGGCGGTGCTGAGTGTCACCGATCCCGATGTCACCGCCCGCTTTTTCAAGGAGATCGGCGGTTACGAGGAACTGGGACGCGGCAGCTTGTCGGCCTCCTCGATTGAGGCCTGGGGCTTAACTCCTGAAGCCCGCGGCGAATATCTGTTGCTCCGCGCGCCGATGGGCGGCGACTTCGGCCATGTCCGGCTGGTGAGTTTTGATAATGCGGGCAGGCGCGTGCCGATGCGCCCGGGCGCCAGAGCGTGGGACACGGGCTGCTATTTCAGCATGATGATTCGCGTCAAAGACATGCAGTCAATCTACGATGACGCCATTCGGCTCGGATGGTGGACCGAAACGCCGATCACCGCGCTCAACTTTGGCATGTCGGATCTGCGCGTAGTGATCTATCGCGGGCCCGACGGCGTGCAGGTGCAAACCTATGATCGATTGAGTCCGCCGTTACCTGAGGCCATTCCCGACTTCGAGCGCATGACCGCGCCCTTTAACATGATGCAAATGGTGGCGGACCGAGACGTTGCCTATGACTTTTTTACCCAAACCTTGGGGTTCGACACTTTCTATAAGGGCAAGCCCTACACCGCCAAAACCCCCACGCCCACGCCGATTGGCATCCCGCTGAATCTGACTACCTCGGTGCCTTACCGTGCGGGCATTGTGTATCCGGTGGCCGGAGAGTTTGGCCGGATGGAGATGATCGAAGTCATGGGGCTCGACGGCTTTGACTATTCGCAGCAGTGCGAGGCGCCTAACCTCGGCATTCTTGCTGTGCGCTACCCGGTGGAAGACATCGACGCCGCGAAGGCGCTCATCGAGGCGCGCGGTGGCAGCCTCTGGCGGGATACGAGCACCGTCGAGTTGGGCGAGATAGGAGAGGTCGAGCTGTTTTCGTTGAAGACACCGGATGGGTCGATCATGCAGTTCTTTGAAGAGTGAGCGAGTGGGAATCTTGATGAATCCTCAACAGCGAGTGCGGGCGGTGACCCGCCGCAGCGCGTCGTGGACTCAACTCGTGGGTCTGGGAATGCTGTGCTGCCTGCTTGCTGTATCGGCCGATGCGCAGACTTCCCGCATCAAGCGCATCTCGCTGATGACGCCGGATCTCGATCAGTCGATCGCTTTTTTTACTGGGGTGATCGGTTTCACGCTCGACTTTGAGGGCACCTTGCCGCCGGGTGGCGAGCCATTCTTGGGGCCGGTCTTTAATATCGACGCCTCAAAACCGATTCGCCGTGCACTGTTGTCGACCTCGACTGAAGCGCGCGGGTTGTTTTTAATTGAGCACCTCGAGGCCCCAGCGCCGGACCCTGGCGAGCCGACTGCTGTGGTCACCGTGGTGGAGGTGGAGAATATCGATGAGACGCTGGCACTCGCGAGAGCCGCCGGGGCGCCGGTGAGCGAGACCGTCACTGACGTTACTCCAGAGGGCATGCGATTCAGCGAAGCGATGATCACCAGCCCCGGGGGGCATGCCATATTGGTTTATGACCTGAGTGAAGCGCCCTAGCGCAGGGGATCACACTTCATAGTAGTTGCGGTACCACGCGACGAAGTGTGCAAGCCCGGTGGCGAGATCAGTGCTGGGCTCAAAGCCTACCAGCGCCCTCGCTGCATCAATATTCGCTGCGGTGCGATACACGTCGCCGGGCTGCATGCCGACCAGCTGTTTGTTGGCCTCCTTGCCCAGCAGGCCTTCCAGCGTGGCGATAAAGTCGCCGAGCTTAACGGGCTGATGATTGCCCAGGTTGAGTAGGCGGTAGGGCACCTTCAGATCAACCGGCGGTGTTGCAGCGGCCGCCACCACGCCACTCACAATGTCATCGATGTAGGTGAAGTCGCGCTCGAGCTGGCCTTCGTTAAATACCTCAATTGGTGTGCCCTCGACGATGGCTTTGGTGAACCCAAAGTAGGCCATGTCAGGCCGCCCGGCGGGGCCGTAAACGGTAAAGAAGCGTAGGCCAGTTGCCGGCAGGCCATGGAGGTGGGCGTAGGTATGGGCCACCATTTCGTTTGATTTTTTAGTCGCCGCATACAGGCTGACCGGCGTATCGGTGGGGTCGGTCTCGGAGAACCACTCCCTGTCGCTGTTGCCATAGACCGAGCTGGAAGAGGCGAACACAAAATGCGCGGGCGGCTTAGCTCGACACGCATCAATCAAGTGCTGGAAGCCCATAATATTGCATTGAATGTAGGCGCCGGGGTTCTCCAGCGAGTACCGAACCCCCGCTTGCGCCGCGAGATGGATCACGCAGTCAAAATCGTGCTGGGCAAACAGCGAGTCAACGACCTGAGCATCAGCCAAGTCACCATGCACAAACGAGAACCCGGAGTGCTCGAGCATCGGCTTCAGTCGATACTGCTTGAGACCCACATCGTAGTAGTCATTAACACTGTCGACGCCCACCACCTCACAGCCCGCATCGAGCAGCGCCTGCGCAACATTGGCACCAATAAACCCTGCGGCGCCGGTCACTAGATAGCGGTTCACGTGGAGAGACCTGTCTTCATGCGCGCATTAAACCATGAGCGCACCGGGACAAAATGGTGAAAATGAGGTGCGCCGCTGACTCTCGGGATGGAATCAGAAATACCGTCGCATTTGGGATCAGGGGGTATTGAGCCGGGCAGGGCTTTTCCTTAACATCCGCGGCCCGTGCCGGTGTAGCTCAGTTGGTAGAGCAGCGCATTCGTAATGCGAAGGTCGTAGGTTCGACTCCTATCTCCGGCACCACTGCCTTCAGGGGTGCTTTCTTGGCACATGGGTAACAGTTTATTCCGAGGACATGGGTAA
>CBFHIW010000059.1:0-15658 GCA_965656065.1 Luminiphilus sp.
CATGCCGCCCGAGACCACGTTAATGACCCGGGCCGGTTGGTCATGGTCTCTCAACAGAGGTAGCAGCGATTCGGTGAGTTTCCAGGGCGAGAGAAGGAGTAGTGCCGCGCTGCGTTCAATGCCTTCGTCCGTTTCAGCGTAGTCGTTAAAAAGGGCGCCAGCGTTGTTGATCAACACATCAATTGACCGGCCCCGAGCATGAAGTCGTTCACACAGCTTTGCGACCTCCGTCAGCAAACTCAAGTCCGCGAGTTCGACGTGATCCGCCTCCCTGCCAGTCTCTGCTTTAAATGCTCGTTGCATGTCTGCGGCTTTTGCGGGGTCGCGGACGACTACGGTCAGTGTGGCGCCGGCTTCCAGCAACGACACTGCGGTCGCAAATCCCAATCCGGCATTGGCGCCGGTCAGCACAACATGCTTGCCGGTCATGTCCGCCGTCATAGGTCGCCACTTTTTCTGCCCCCTGCGGTACCCGTAGCGGGTGAAGCAGGTCAGCGCCGTCGCGAGTTTGCTGTCTCGTCTTTGCGTGTCCGGTGAGGCTTCGGGAGGCGGATTGTCGTCCGCCAGCGCTTTGGCAAGGCCTTTCAGGCTCGCTCGGCCCATTTTTCTGAAGCTCGGTTCCAGGCGTGTCGCCAGGCGCTGCAAGCCTCTCCGAAAGGTGAACTCTGCGACATAGTGAATGCGTGTTAGGTCATCCCCAAGGGATTCAAACGTGACGACGTCCCTGACGGTAAACCAGCGCCCACGACCCTCAAGCGCCAGGCACTGCCAAGGGGTGCATTCCGTTATCTCATAGGCCAGATCGAGGTGTCCACGTCCCGCTTTGCAGCGCACGGAGAATTGAGAGCCTTGATCAACCGGTCCGGGAGTGAGCTTTTTCGCTTCAACCGCTGTGGCGTCCCACTCAACGGTGGTTCTGAAGTCGGCGACGTAGCGAAAGCAATTGGCTACCGATCGCGGTACCTCGATGGTTTCTGTCAGGGTAATCATGGGCGCCTGCGGGGCAAGAACGTGCTTACAGTACGCGGGCGCTGGAGCCCCAGTTCATGTCTGAGCGATGGCGGGTTTTTGGACTGGTGTTGCGGGATCGGGAGCTATTCATCTACCCAGACGACTCTGAGGGGCTCGCCAAAATCATCGTAGACGACCTGCCGGCGCCTTTTCGGGGTGCGCCGGCGAATTACCTTGGTACGCACGCGTTTTGCGGCCCGTCGTGCATCCAACGCGGCGATCACATCAGTGAGCGGTGTGCGTTCCGCGCGGCGGGTTTCAAATAGCGGGGCGGGGGGTGGGGTCTCGTTGCGATCATAAGCGCTTTCACCCGCCCGAAATTCTTTTACCTTGCCGCCAGACGATAAAAAAGCCGCGGTTTGCCGTTGCAGGCGTTCGCGCAAATCGGTCTTGGAAGGTGGTTTTTTCATGGGGCAATCTCCGAACCAGCCATTATAAAGAGGGAACGTCGCAGCACCAGTCTATGGGCTGAACATGCCCCGTGGTTTCTGGTTTAATGCCCCCCGACAGGGTCCGAGGTGCCCCGATTTCATGCAAACACCCCCCCGATTTACCCGCGATACCTGCGAGAACAGGCGACGTCAGTGGTTCGACTGATGGGCATCCTGCGTTCACTGCTGGTATTTTTCTGGATGGCGGTAACGGTCATTCCCTTCGCGTTGGCGATTATTCTGATGGCCCCGTTTGTAGGGCCCGACGCTCGATGGTGGTATCTGGCCCGGCCCTGGCTGAGCGGGGCGGTAGAGGCGGTCCGGTTGGTGGGTGGCGTCCAATACTCGGTCGAGGGCGAGCAAGGGCTCCCCACGGCGGAGGACAATCAGCGCATCATTCTCTGCCCGAAACACCAGTCGACTTGGGAAACATTCTTCTTCGCCAGTCGCATGCCGCATCCGCTGGCTTACGTTTTCAAACGCGAACTACTGTACATCCCATTCTTTGGCTGGGCGATGGCCTGCCTGAATATGATTCATATTGACCGAAGCGCCAGGGGTGACGCCTGGAGCAAGGTCGCCTCGATGGGCGAAATGCTCATGGATCGCGGCAAGTGGGTCATTATGTTCCCCGAGGGCACGCGCTCCGAGCGCGGCGCACAGGGCGTATACAAGACAGGTGCGGCCCGACTCGCGATTGCGACCGGCGCAAGCATCGTGCCCATTGCGGTCGCTTCAGCGCGATGTTGGCCGCGCAAGAGCTTTACCTTTATACCCGGCACAGTTGCCGTTTCCTTTGGTCCGCCGATTTCGCCGTCACCTGGCGAAAGCGCCGCGGATTTGATGAAAAAAGTGTCTGAGTGGATCGAGGAAGAGATGCGTCGTATCGATCCAGACGCCTATCCCGAGTCAGAGCGGCCTCCGGATCCGCTCAAGCAGGAGGCCACGCTCAGTGCGGCACTTGAGGCACAGGCCGCCGCCGCGCGAGCCGCTCAAGGTGGTCTCCCCGACGACAATGCGTGAACTGGAGCGACTGAACGGTGAAGCGCAATGTGACGTCATTCGATAAGTGGCGGTGTAGACTGCGAGTGCGAAGGGGAGGTCAGTGATGGGATTCTATAGCGATACGGTTGTGCCGAGGTTGGTGACCTGCGCCTGTGGCACCAAGCCAATCCTGAAGCAGCGTGAGAAGGTGGTGCCGCTGGCTCAAGGCAAGGTGTTGGAGATTGGTATGGGTGCGGGGCATAACCTGCCTTATTACGATGCACAACGAGTCGATGCAGTGGTGGGTATTGACCCTTGCGCGACCAGCTGGGGGCTGGCGCAAGACAGAGCCTCTCAGCTGGGGGTGCCGCTCGAGTTTGTGCAGGGCTCGGCAGAGGACATTCCGCTGCCGGGCGAATCATTCGACACGGTACTGATGACGTTCAGTCTGTGCACCATTCCCGACGGGCATGCTGCGTTACAGGAAATACGTCGCGTGTTAAAGCCGGAAGGAAGGCTGATATTTTGCGAACACGGTGAGGCGCCTGATGAATCTGTTGCCCGATGGCAAGCCCGTATCAATCCGATGTGGAGGCGGTTGCTGGGGGGCTGCAATCTGAATCGACCGATCGTGAACTGGATCAGCAAGGCGGGCTTCGGGATCCAGACGCTCGATCAGATGTACCTGCCGGGCACCCCGCGCATTGCGGGGTTTAACGTTTGGGGCAGCGCTCAGCGAGAGTGCTGACCACGCTGAAACACCGATTGGGGGGTGCTGCACTAGTGGCCGCTCTCAGCGGACTCGCACTCTGTTTGCTCGGCTGCACGAGCGAGCCAGCGACGATGCCCACTTCCCATGATGACAGTCCGGTCCCTGATCTGTCGGGTCACTGGGAGGTCGATTACGCTCGCAGCGATAGCGTGCAAACCCAACTCAATGCCTCGTTTCGAGAAGTGCAGCGAGAGCTCCGGCGCAGACGCGAGGCGGCGGAGCGCGGTGCGAGCTATCAAGGTCCACCAATGGGAGATTTGGATACGCTGGTGGCAGTGGCCAAAATGGCTGAGCTGGTCACTGAGCCAGAGCTTCTTGAGGTGTATCAGGACCCTCGCCGCGTGCGCATTGAGCGAGAGAACAGTTTCGCCCTGAGTTGCGAGCTGGCAGGCGCGCAGTCGGTGCCCAGCCTGCTCGGTGCCGAGCAGTGCTGGTGGGATGGGCACCAGCTGCATTTCCGGGTGCTGCTACCGGATGGTTTGCTGATCAAGCATCGGTTCGTGCGATCAGCCGATGGCTTGTCGTTGTCGCAGCGTACTGCGCTGACCGCACCCGGGGTCGCCAGGGATATGGAGGTGGTCAAAATCTTCTCCCGCTACAACCCCACGGAGAGAGGGTACCGGTGCACGGAGACGCTCACCCGTGGGCGCGTCTGTACCACTGAGCAGGCCACGCCCTATGAGTGACTGGCGAGTGTTGCTCCGACTCCTTGTGGTGGTCGGTGTCTGTATCTGTATGTTGGGCAGTTGCGCTAGCCCGCCGGGTGAGATGGCGTCCGCCGAGCCGCAGGAAGATGTCGCCAGCGTCTGGGATGCCCCTGAGTCGTTACTGGTCGCTGCGTCTCCGATAGCGCCGGCGCTCGATATCGCTGTTGAGTTATTTGCCCCCGGCATACCTGACGATGATCGGTCTCCGTTGGCTGCGGTCCGGCGGATGGAGTCCCAGTTATTGGCGGGCGAATTGAGAGAGACGTTGGTCCGTAGCAATCAGTGGGGCGTGGTGAGGCTGGTACCCGTGGCCTCGGCTTTAACGCCTGTGTCGGTCCGGGCGGCGATTGTGCTGTCTGATGGACGTGACCTGGTCGTCGATGTGGTCGTCAGGGATGCGATGGGCACGCTCTGGCTTGACCACACGGTGGCGTATCGTCAGCAGTCTATAGGGGACGATGGCCTGACGGGCATCTTTAACGATTTGGCTAACCGTTTGCTCACGGTATGGCAGGGCAAAGATCGTGATGAGCGATACGCGTTGCTTCAGGGGGCAGACATCGCCTACGCGGAGGCGTTGGCGCCCAGGGCGTTCTCAGGAATGATTCAGCGCTCGGAGACTGACTGGCAGGTTGTCCGGCTGCCGGCTGAAGATGATCCGATGCTGGCGCGTATCGAGCGGATCCGCAATCAGGAGTATTTGTTTTGCGACACCATTGATGAACAGTACGTTGATATGGTGGACCGGGTGGGCCCCACCTATCGTTTATGGCGGGCGGCCACGCTGGAGCAGACCGAGTGGCTGGAGCGCTATCAGAAGCGCGCAGCGGCGCGCACGGGCAGCGCTGGCGACAGTGAGTTCACGCGGATGCAGGCAGAGTATGCGGCCTATCGGTCATTTCGAATTCAGGAGCAGGCGCTTTTCGAACTGGCAGAGGCCTTTGACAGCGAGGCGCGGCCCACGGTAATTCGAACACAGGATCAAGTGTTTCGTTTGGAGGGAACCCTTGATACGCAGTACGACACCTGGCGCGGCTTATTGCGCGATATTTACTTGATCGAGACCGGGGGCCAGACGCCGTGAACCATGCATTCCTCGCGACCTGTCCCGCGGGTGTCGGGGTTTATCTGGCGCAGGAGCTCGAGGGTTTCGGGGCGCAGCAGATCGTTGAGCGGCCCGTGGGTGTGTCCTTTGAAGGTGGGCTGGGGTTGGCGTATCGGGCCTGCCTCTGGAGTCGTATGGCGAATCGCATCATCCTACACCTGGGTGCGGCGCAGGCAGACTCTGCCGACGAGCTTTATGAAGCGACGCGGCAGATCGACTGGACAGCGCACCTCGCAGCCACCAGTTCTCTGTTGGTCGACTTTGCCGGGCGCAGCGCCGATGTCCGGAACGCACAATTCGGCGCGCAGCGCATCAAGGACGCGATTGTCGATCAGTTCCGCGAGAAAGGTTTGGGACGTCCCTCGGTCGACCTGAAGCAGCCCGATGTTCGCGTTTTTGCTCGCTTGAGCAAGGGCCGCCTGATGCTCGGCATCGACCTCAGTGGCGATAGCCTTCACCGTCGCGGTTACAGACTCGACGGGGGGGTGGCGCCGCTCCGAGAAAATATTGCCGCGGCAGCCCTCTGGGCTGCGGGCTGGCCGGAAAAGAGCCGGCAGGGAGAGGCTTTAATCGATCCGATGTGTGGTTCTGCCACGCTTCTGCTGGAGGGTGCCTTAATGGCGCTGGACCGTGCCCCGGGGTTGAATCGGAAGCGTTTCGGATTCCACGGCTGGGCGGGTCATGACGAGGATCAATGGCGCGCCGTTCGCTCGAACGCAGACGAGCGCGCTGCGACGCCGCCAGTGCATCAGTTGGAAATCAGGGGCTATGACGGCGACATGCAGGCCGTGCGGCGATGTCAGGACAATATCGGCCGTCTGGGTCTCGAAGACATCGTGCGTATCCGCTGTAAAGACCTCGCTCTGGTAAGCCGGCCCACACACCGGGATTTCTCGAGGGGCGTGCTGGTCACTAACCCGCCCTGGGGGGAGCGCATGGGGCAAGCGGATGCGCTGCCGCATCTCTATAACGCCTTGGGTGAGCGAATCAGTGTGGAATTCGATAATTGGCTGGCCGTGGTGCTGACCTCTGAGCTGTCGCTGGGCAAGGCCGTAGGTCTGCGAGCCGACAAGCGCCATCGATTTCATAATGGGCGACTGGATTTGCACTGCCTACAGTTTCAGCTCGGTCCCGAGAATCGATTCCGATCATTGCAGCAAGACGCAGAGCATGGCTCTGGGGGGCATTTGACTGCGCCCCGGGCGCTGTCCCAGTGCGGTCAAATGGTCGCCAACCGGTTGCGAAAAAACCTGAAGCGCCTCACGCCCTGGCTCAAACGAGAGGACGTCACTTGTTATCGGGTGTATGACGCGGACATCCCGGAGTATGCCGCGGCGATCGATGTATACGAAGGTCGGTTACACATTGCCGAGTATGCGGCGCCCAGAGAGATTCCCGAGCAGAAGGCGGCAGAGCGCTTTGCAGACCTTGTGGCGGGCGCGCGAGACGTCTTCGGGGCCGCCTCTAGCGAGGAAGTCGCGGTCAAGCAGCGTCTGCGCCAGCGGGGGCGGGACCAGTACCAGCGCCTGGAAACCACCCATGAGCGGATTGTTGTTCGGGAGGGGCGGGTCAAGGTGCTGGTCAATTTGCACGATTATCTGGATACCGGTCTCTTCCTCGACCATCGGCCGCTCCGCACGTGGCTGGGGAGGGAGGCCAGCGGCGGGCACTTCCTCAACTTGTTCAGCTATACGGGGGTTGCCACACTGCATGCGGCCCTCGGTGGCGCGACTACCAGTACCAGTGTCGACAGCTCTACCACTTATCTCGACTGGTTCAACGCCAATCTGGCGCTCAATGGCCTATCGGATCGCCAGCACCGCGGTGTCCGTGCCGATGTCAGGGACTGGCTGTCAGAGGAGACGCGCACTTACGACCTGATCATGGTGGACCCTCCGTCTTTTTCCAACTCCAAGGGTCAGGCCGACTTTGACGTGCAGCGGGATCATCTCTCCCTGCTGCAGCTCGCGATGGCACGGCTCAGCGAAGGAGGGGTGCTGTACTTTTCCACCAACCATCGCAAATTTGTATTGGACCCGGCGGTCGCGCAGACATGGCAGGTGCAAGACGTCACGCAGGATTCAATCCCTGAAGATTTCTCCCGCAATCAGCGCATTCATTACTGCTGGCGCCTGACCCACGGCTGACAACCCGACGAAAAAGCGGTTCCGAAGTGACGCATCCTGGGGCATTGAGGTCAGTGGTTATGGGGCCGTAGCGCCTTTATTGGCCTTGCTTCGGTGCTATACTCCGCGCCTTTTTTAGGCGAGGCGACTGCCGAAATCCGCTTGGCGGGTTGGCGGGCTCTGCGTTCGTTGTCTTTCGGGATCACAGTTCATGGCGAAAACGCTATACGACAAGCTTTGGGACGCGCATCTGGTCGAGGAGCGCGAAGACGGCACGGCGCTCATTTATATCGATCGTCACCTGCTGCACGAGGTCACATCGCCTCAGGCTTTTGAGGGTCTTACCCTTGCCAACAGGGACCTGTGGCGGCGCAGCGCCAACCTCGCAGTGCCTGATCATAATGTGTCGACGCTCAAGAGTGAGCGAGAGGCGGGTTTGGACGCGCTGCCCGACGCCGTGTCTCGGGTTCAGTTACAGACTCTCGATGATAATTGCGAGGCCTTTGACGTGGTGGAGATCCCGCTGAACGATGTGCGGCAGGGGATTGTCCACGTCATAGGTCCCGAGCAGGGCGCGGTGCTCCCCGGGATGACCGTGGTCTGCGGCGACTCGCATACCTCCACCCATGGGGCGGCGGGCGCGCTGGCGCACGGCATCGGCACGTCGGAAGTCGAGCACGTGATGGCCACCCAGTGTTTGATTCAGCGGAAAATGAAGAACTTCCGGGTAGAGGTCACAGGTCGTCTGCCTGAGGGCGCGACCGCAAAAGATATCGCCCTGGCGGTGATCGGCGAGATCGGTACGGCAGGGGGCACCGGTTACGCGCTGGAGTTCACGGGCTCGGCGATTCGCGAACTGACCATGGAAGGCCGCATGACGCTGTGCAACATGGCGATAGAGGCAGGCGCCCGCTGTGGCTTGGTGGCGGTCGATGAGGTCACGCTGGATTATTTCCGGGATAAGCCGCTAGCACCGAGAGGCGCGCAGTGGGAGGCGGCAGAGACTTGGTGGCGGACGCTTCACAGTGATGACGGTGCGGTGTTTGATCGCAGTATTACGCTCGATGGCGGCGCGATTGCCCCTCACGTGACTTGGGGGACCTCACCCGAGATGGTCACTTCGGTACACGGACGCGTGCCCACCATGGCGGACATGCCCGATGAGACGGCGCGGCTTGGGTTGTCGAGGGCCCTCGAATACATGGGGCTTGAAGAGGGTATGGCGATCTCAGAGATCAAGCCTGATGCGGTGTTCATTGGTTCCTGCACCAATTCGCGCATTGAAGATCTCAGAGCCGCTGCCCGGGTGCTCGAGGGACGTAAAGTCGCGCCCTCCATCCGCAAGGCGCTGGTGGTGCCGGGCTCAGGACTGGTCAAGGCCCAGGCAGAGGCAGAGGGACTGGATCGCATTTTTATTGAGGCCGGTATGGAGTGGCGGGAGCCCGGCTGCTCAATGTGTTTGGCGATGAACGCCGACCGCCTGCTTCCCGGTGAGCGATGTGCCAGCACTTCCAACCGCAACTTTGAGGGACGACAAGGCAGTGGCGGGCGGACGCATTTGGTCAGTCCGGCCATGGCTGCGGCTGCGGCGGTGGCGGGTCACTTTGTGCCGGTGGAATCCGCCGGTTCTCTAGCGGAGGGCGGCTGATGAAACCATTTACCGTCCACAGTGGTCTCGTCGCACCCATGGATCGCGCTAACGTTGATACCGATCTCATGATTCCAAAGCAGTTCCTCAAATCCATCAAGCGATCGGGGTTCGGCCCGAACTTATTTGATGAACTCCGATATTTAGATGAAGGAGTGCCCGACGCGGATAACAGTTCGCGCCCGTTGAATCCCGATTTTCCGCTGAATATGCCCCGCTATCAGGGCGCATCGATCTTGCTTGCGCGAGAGAATTTTGGCTGCGGTTCAAGCCGTGAGCACGCGGCATGGGCGATGGAAGATTTTGGCTTTCGTGCCGTGATTGCCCCGAGTTTTGCCGATATCTTTCGCTCGAATGCCCTCAAAAATGGCATCCTGCCAATAGTGCTTCCCGCTGATCAGGTTGATGCGTTGTTCAGTGCCCTGCGCGTTGAAGAGGGCTATACCCTCACGATTGATCTCGAGGCTTGCACCATTCTTTTGCCTGACGGTGCGCTTTGGTCATTTGAGATCGATGCGTTTCGCCGGGACTGCCTGTTAAAGGGGTTGGATGATATCGGGATCACGCTGCAGCGAGCGGATGCCATTCGGACGTTTGAAGGGCAGCACCGCGAGCGATTTCCCTGGCTGTTCGAGGAGATTGTTCTGTGAGCAAGCAGATTCTGCTCTTGCCCGGTGACGGTATTGGCCCGGAGGTTGTCCGCGAGGCGCGACGGGTGCTTGAAGTCATTGACGCTCAGTTTTCGCTGGGGCTCAGTTTCAATGAAGGACGCCTGGGCGGCGTCGCGATTGACGAGGAGGGCGCGGCCTATCCCGGTTCCACGCGTGCGCTGGCTCGAGAGGCTGACGCCATTTTGCTCGGCGCTGTCGGTGGCCCCCAGTGGGACGCGCTGCCCGCTGCGGACCGCCCTGAGCGAGGGCTGTTGGCGATTCGCGCTGACCTGGATTTATTTTGTAACCATCGACCGGCGTTGCTGTTCCCCGATTTGGCTGAGGCTTCCAGTTTGCGGGCGGAACTGGTGGCGGGTCTGGATGTGCTCATTGTCAGAGAATTGACCGGCGGGATTTACTTTGGCGAGCCACGCGGTATCACCACCAGCGCCGATGGCGTCCGCGAAGGCCACAATACCGACCGCTACAACGAGACGGAGATTCGTCGCATCGGCCGCCTGGCCTTTGAGGCGGCACAAAAGCGCAGTGGCCGTCTGTGTTCGGTCGACAAGGCCAATGTGCTGGAAGTGACCATGCTGTGGCGCGAGACGATGGAGGCGCTGAGTAAAGACTACCCGGACGTGGTGCTATCGCATATGTATGTCGATAACGCTGCCATGCAGCTGGTCCGTGAACCCAAACAATTTGACGTGCTGGTGACCGGTAATCTCTTTGGTGACATCCTCTCTGACATCGCTGCCATGTTGACCGGATCGATCGGCATGTTGCCCTCTGCATCCCTGAATGCGGAGGCCAAAGGGCTTTATGAGCCGGTGCACGGTTCTGCGCCGGATATAGCGGGCACTGACCGTGCCAATCCGCTCGCAACCATCCTGTCTGCGGCCATGCTGTTGCGCTTTTCGCTCAATGCGCCTGAGGCGGCTGCAGCCATCGAAGGCGCCGTGGCCTCAGTCCTGGCGCAGGGTCATCGCACGGCTGATTTGGTTGTTGATAGCAACCACGCCGTCGCCATCGGTACGCGGGCGATGGGTGATGCCGTTGTCGCGGCGCTACAGGGCCAGTAGGGAGACGGTGATGAAGCCAGTGAATGTGGCAGTGGTGGGTGCTACCGGTGCGGTCGGTGAAGTGATGATCGAGATTCTGGAATCGCGTGGGTTCCCGGTCGATACCCTGTATCCACTGGCCTCAAGCCGATCCGCCGGCAAGTCCGTGCAGTTTCGCGGCAAGCATCACACGGTGCAGGATCTCAGCACCTTTGATTTTTCCCAGACGCCGATTGGACTGTTCTCAGCCGGTGGCGACATCAGCGCTGAATATGCGCCGATTGCAGCCTCGGCGGGATGTGTTGTGATCGACAACACCTCTCACTTTCGCCGCGACGAAGACATCCCGCTCGTGATTCCTGAGGTGAACCCCGAGGCCATTGCCGACTATCGGTCGCGGGGCATCATCGCGAACCCGAACTGCTCAACGATTGGTATGTTGGTGGCGCTAAAGCCGCTTTATGACGCGGTCGGTATTGAGCGAATCAACGTAGCGACCTATCAGGCGGTAAGTGGCACCGGAAAGGCGGCCATTGAGGAGTTGGCGGGGCAGACGGCGCGACTGCTGAATGGCAAGGCGCCGGAGCCTGAGGTTTACCCAAAGCAAATCGCCTTCAATGCAATACCCCATATCGATGCTTTTCAGGACAACGGCTACACCCGGGAAGAGATGAAGATGGTTTGGGAAACCCAAAAAATTCTGGGCGACCCAGACATTCTTGTGAACCCGACCTGCGTGAGGGTGCCGGTATTTTTCGGTCATGCAGAAGCTGTTCATATTGAGACCCGGGAGGCGATTTCCGTGGAGCAGGCGAGAGCGGTACTGGAGTCTGCGGAGGGAGTGACCTTGCTGGATCGCCATGAGGCTGGCGGTTATCCGACGCCGGTCACCGAGGCAGCGGGTGCCGATCCGGTATTTGTGGGCAGGGTTCGTGCAGATATTTCACACCCAAGAGGCTTGAATCTTTGGGTGGTGGCTGACAACGTACGTAAAGGGGCTGCCCTGAACAGCGTGCAAATCGCAGAAGTGTTGCTGTCAGAGTATCTCTAGAGCGTTTCGTGAATTTGGGTCCCGGTGTAACAGGCGTCAAGGAGTGGCGGTAGGGTCCCGTAAAAGCCAAACCAAAGGAAGGTAAAGGCGACGAGCCCATGAAAAGACTGCCAATACTTGCCGCCGGTGTGTTATCCGCGGCGATTGTACCCCGTGACGGCTGGGCCCTAGGGCTGGGTGAGCTCACACTGTATTCCTACCTCAACGAGCCATTTCGGGCTGAACTCGCGCTGCTCGAAGCCGACGCCTTTGACGACAACGACGTGCATGTCGATCTGGCGTCTGATACTGAGTTTGAGCGGCTAGGGGTGTCCCGGGACTTTTTTCTGACGAACATCAATTTTCAGGTTGAGTCAGATGAGTCCGGGCGTCGGGTGGTGCTGACGACAGAGGCGCCGCTGCGGGAGCCTTATCTTGATTTTGTTGTGGAGGCGCGGTGGCCCGACGGTCGTCTGTTGCGCGAATATATCGTTCTGATTGATCTGCCGCCGGGGCCAGTGGTGGCGGCGCGTCAAGATATGCCGATCGAAGAGGCAGCGCAGTCCGACGAGCAAGCGATGGGCTCGGGTGCAGAAACCGCCAGCGCCAAAGCGGGTGGTTATGCGACTGATGCGGCCTCGCGGCCCTCGCCCGGATCGCAATACCTTGTGACGAACACTGACACATTGTGGCGTATCGCTTCTGATGGCGCCGCGGCAGGGGTCTCGGTAGAGCAGACCATGCTGGAGATTGTGGCGGCCAACCCGGCTGCTTTTCAGGCCGGCAACATTAATGGCTTGAAGTCTGGTTACGTATTGCAGATTCCCGAAGCCGACGATATCCGGATCGATCTTGCGACAGCGCTGGACGAGGTCGCCCTGCAGAATGAGGAATGGGCGAAAGGCGTTGCGCGTGAATCGCAGGGCCTGACACTGGTGGCCGATGGGGAAGCCGAGGAGACAGAAGCATCAGAGTCTGTCCCTGACGAAGCATTTATTTCTGACGATGCCGCGCTGTTGATTGAAGGTGACGCCGATCTGTCTGATGAGGCGCCCTCGGATGTGGCTGGCGCTTCGACTGCTGACGAGTTGGACGCATTGATGTCGACGGTCAGCCAACTGCAGGAAAGCTTATACAGTCTTGAGGCGCAGCTTGCCGAGCGAGATGCAGAACTGGACTCGCTCAGGTCTGCGCTGGCTGAACAGCACCCACCCACCCCTGTTCCTGTTGTGGTAAAGACGCCGGCTGCACCCTCCACACAACCCACCAGCGTGCCACAACCGATGCCGCTATGGCCTTTTCTGGCGGGGCTCGCAACATTGCTGGCGGGCGCAGGGCTCTTGATTTGGCGGCGCGGGCGCCGAATTGCTGAATCTGAATCTTGGGACCATGCCGATGTACAGGACGCGCCACCGGCCGAGGAGATCGATGAGGCGCGCAGTCCCTCGCGATTGTCTGACCCCCAGCTTATGGCGTCGAAGGCGGTCGAGGAGGCCCAAATCTATATCGCCTACGGTCGCACTGATCAGGCAGTAGAGGTGCTCAGTGATGCGCTGGCAGAGGGGTTGAGCTCGGCTTCGCTGAATATATGCCTGCTCGAGTGCTATGTGGAGTTGGAGCAGTTTGCGGAAGCGGGCGCACTTCTGGGGCGTCTAGAGCAGGGAGGTAACCCCGAATTGCTCGAGCGAGCGCGACAGATGCTGCTCGATGCAGGTATGACGCTCGCCTCACCTTCTGGAGATGCTGTGGCTCAGCGCAGTGATGCGCGTGTGGAGGAGTCGGAGGAGGCCTCGGTCCTGAGTGAACTGTCTTTCTCCGCAGAGCCTGCTTTCGATCTCAACGAGGGGCAACATTCAGAACCTGAACCTGAGCGCGAAGTGACGTGGCAAGAGGCGTCGAAAGAGACACGGAGTGAGCCAGCCCCGGCTAATGATCAGCAGCCTCTGGAGAACGACATTGATGAAGACGGCGCGCTTGAGGGGTATTCGCTCGAGGGGGCATTCGGTGCGGCTGACACCGCGCCGATTGATATCAACCCGGTTGATGTCGATGAAGAGACACCTGTGCTCGACGCTGAGCTCTCTGCGCTCGGTAGCCCGCTAGAACCTGAGGAAGCTGCGGCCGAGCCGGCAGTGTCCTTGTCGTCGCTGGGGGATGAGCAAGTTCTTCAGCTAGCACCGCTCGAAGAGGCAGTCGAAGACCCTGCGCCGGAGACAGGTGCCGATAGTGGCAAACTGGAAGAAATCATCCCCAGTGCTGCAGCCGGCCCCGACACGTCTGGGCTCGCGCTGACTCCGCTCGATGACGATGCGGATGCTGTAGAGGCATCGACAGCAGACAATGCCGACATGGATGAATCGATCTATGGGGCTGAAACTAATCCGGTAGACAGCAAGCTCGATCTCGCCCGTGCCTATCTCGATATGGGGGATGAGGATGGTGCGCGTCCCGTGTTGATGGAGGTCATCAAGGAGGGGGACCTGGCGCAGCAGGCAGAGGCCCGCGAGTTGCTACTGCGGTTAGAAGCGTCCTGAATCTTTGAGACTGTCGGATTCGCCATTGTCTCCCGGCGCGCGTGTCGCGGCACGGATTGAGTATCACGGCGGTCACTACCATGGTTGGCAGGCCCAGCCTCATCTCAGTGTTCCCACGGTGCAAGAGGCGCTGGAGGCATCCCTTCAGGAGATCGCCGGGGAGTCGGTGAGGACAACGTGCGCTGGCCGCACCGACACCGGAGTGCACGGTTTCGCACAGGTAGTGCATTTTGATGACCCCGTTGGCCGGAGCCTCAAGGCCTGGGTCATGGGAACAAACCGGCACCTGCCAGCAGATATCAGGGTCCATTGGGCGCAGGAAGTGGGTGAAACCTTTCACGCGCGCTTCAGTGCCACGGCGCGTCGATATCGGTACATCATTTGCAATACGCCGATTCGGCCAGCGCTGCTGCATGACCTGGTGACGTGGTACCGCCATCCGCTCGATATCCAGCTCATGAATGACGCCGCGAAAAGCTTACTCGGCGAACAGGATTTCAGCGCGTTTCGGGCGGCGAGTTGTCAGGCGTCTTCACCCAACCGATGCGTTACGGCCTGCATGGTCACCAGACACGGTGACTATGTCGTCGTCGACATCACCGCTAACGCCTTTTTGCACCACATGGTGCGCAATATTGTCGGTTCGCTGCTGGCTGTGGGCTCGGGGTCGTCATCGGTCGAATGGTTCGAGACGGTGTTGCAGAGTCGAGATCGCACCCAGGCCGCCGACACCGCGCCATCAGAGGGCTTGTACTTGGTCGATGTCAGCTATCCCGACGCATTCGGACTGCCCGGGACGCCGGACGGGCCGACCCTTCTGTTGGGGCGCCTTTAAGCAGCCTGATTACTGCTAGAATAGAGGTTTGGAGACGGGGGCAGGCCGTGCGCATCAAGATCTGCGGCATCACGCGACCCGGGGACGCTGAACAAGCAATGGCACTTGGTGCTGATACCGTTGGCTGCGTGTTTCATGCTGCGAGCGTCCGTCATGTGACGGCAGAGATCGCACAAGATATACAGGTCGCCGTTGGCAATGCTGGCACCCTGGTCGGATTATTTGTTGACCCGACTGTCGACCAGGTGCAGGCGGTGCTCGATCGGGTTGACTTGGATGTGTTGCAGTTCCATGGACAAGAAAGTCCGGCATTCTGCGAGCAGTTTCAGAGCCCTTATCTAAAAGCCGTGGCGATGTCTGCGGGTGTAGATTTGTCGGCGGTGAACGAGGCCTATGGCTCCGCCCGCGGGTTGCTATTGGACAGCGCGTACGAGGGTCAGTTCGGCGGCACGGGTCACCGATTTGACTGGGATTGGATCGATGCCGGGCTCGAAAACAGACTCATGCTGGCGGGCGGGTTGAGCCCTGACAATGTGGGTGAGGCGATTCGTCAGGTGCGACCTGCAGCGGTCGACGTGAGTAGTGGTGTCGAGAGAGACAAGGGCATCAAGGACAGTGGCCGGATGAGGGCTTTTATTGAAGCCGCTTTGCCGGAGATGAACGAGGGTGGATTATGACCAGTGAAGTAACGCCAGAATTATTTGCGTCGGTACCAGACCAGGATGGCCGGTTTGGTCGTTTTGGCGGTAAGTTTGTCGCCG
>CBFHIW010000060.1:0-15618 GCA_965656065.1 Luminiphilus sp.
GGTGGTAGGCGTTAGCGTGCTGCAGTCCAGCGGCAACACCGCCTTTGATCGCAGCGCCATGACAGCAGTGGAACGAACAGGGCGATTTCCTGAGGTCGCCAAGCTCGATAACCGCACATTTGAGGCTAACTTTCGGCGATTTCAGCTGATATTCAAGCCAGAAGACTTGAGGTACTAGATAGTGTCAGCGATACGTGGGTTCACTCTATTTGCGCTCTTGTTTGCATCGGTCGCCCGCGCGGAGTTGCAGATCGAAATCAATCAGGGCGTGGAGAATCCCACGCCCATCGCGGTGGTGCCGTTTGCCTGGCAGGGGGTTGGCTCGCCGCCCGAGGATGTCGCACAGATTGTTGATTCAGATCTGGCCCGCAGTGGCCAGTTCTCGCCGGTAAGCCGGCGCGACATGCTGAGCTATCCCACCCGTGAGTCGGAGCTTTTTTTCCGGGACTGGCGGGCGATCTCTGCCGAGTATGTGCTGATCGGCCGGGTCAGCGTCGGGGCTCAGGCACGCATTGATTTTCAACTGTTTGATACCACTCGCCAGGAGGCAGTGGCTGACGGCAACGTAACCGGGCCGGTCGCGGAGCTTCGTATGCTGGCACACCGCGTGTCTGATTCGGTCTATGAAACTCTGACGGGTATCCCCGGCGCTTTCGCCACGCGGCTTCTATACGTCTCGGTGACCCGCAATCCAGGAGGCAAGGATTTTTATCGCCTGACGCTGGCCGATGCTGACGGGCGCCGGCCCATCGTCTTGCTGGAGGGCCGCGATCCTATTTTGGCGCCGGCGTGGTCGCCCGATGGTAGCGAGGTGGCCTATGTGTCATTTGAGACCTCACGGCCCGCTATTTATCGGCAGAACTTGCGCACCGGTGAGCGCGAACAGTTGACGAATTTCAAAGGCTTGAACAACTCACCAGCCTGGTCTCCGGATGGTAACAGTATGGCGCTGGTGTTATCCAAGGACGGTAATCCAGATATCTATTTGCTCAATCTGAAGAGCCGCGCCTTGACGCGCTTGACCCGCCACTTTGCGATCGACACCGAACCGACCTGGATGCCCGATGGTAAATCACTGTTGTTTACATCAGACCGGGGCGGACGTCCGCAAATCTATCGCTACGACCTGCGGACGCAAAAGATAGAGCGGGTCACTTTCGAGGGGTCTTACAACGCCCGAGCCCGGGTCGCGCAGGATGGTCGCAATGTCGCCTTGGTCCATCAGCGAAATGGGCGATATCACATCGCGGTGTTTGACTTGGTGACCGACAGACTGACGGTGTTGACTGAAACAAGTCTTGATGAGAGCCCCAGTATTGCGCCGAACGGCTCGATCGTGCTCTATGCCACCAAGCGCGGCGAAGACAGTATCCTCGGCGCGGTGGCGGTCGACGGCGGCGTGCGTTTCAGCCTGCCAGCCCGCGAGGGCAGTGTGCAAGAGCCCGCTTGGTCGCCTTACGTGACGCCCTGAGCCGCCTGCTGCCCGCAGGTTCGCTCACATGAGGCCCGCTTTGGATCCTGCCGCCACTGACTCTGTGCCCCGGGGGGGGATGCGGCTACGATGCCTAAACAAGTCTGCTCATGGCAATAATCCTGTTGGACATCTCGGCGAAGGGCATCGCCAAAAGTGAACACTTGTCTGTTGGATGAGCAACCTTGGTAAGGTGCAATATTTCTGAGTTGAAACGCGAGAAAATGACGCAGTTATGCGCTACATTACGGCAAGTTAAAGTTCCAGTATCTGGGGAAGGACAAACAAGATGAAAAATGTAACGCTGAATGCGAAGTGGTTGGGTGTTGTTTTTGCTGCGCTATTTCTGGCGGCGTGTTCCAGCAACGAAACCAAAGAAGCTGAAGCCGCTGCTGCCGCTGCAGCAGAGCAGGCGGCCCAAGAGGCTGCCGCACGTGAAGCTGAGCAACAGGCACAGGCTGCTGCTCAAGAAGCGCGCGAATCCGCTGCTGCGGACGTAGGCACGGTTTTTTACTTTGACTTCGATAGTTCGTCTTTGACAGACGAAGCGCGTGGGCAGGCGGATGCTCATATCGCCGCACTGCTGGGTAACAACGACAGTGTCCGACTTGAAGGTCATACCGATGAGCGTGGCACGCGTGAGTACAACCTCGCCTTGGGTGAGCGACGTGCTAATGCCGTCCGAGATTACATGGTTGCTAACGGTGTGCCCAGTTACCGCATCGAAACCATCAGCTACGGTGAGGAAAACCCGAAGGCTTATGGCTCTGGCGAGTCCAACTGGCAGCAAAATCGTCGCGTTGAGCTCAAATAACTGAGGATCTCACCTTGGCAGTGTTACCCATCAAGCCGGCATCTTTCGCCGGCTTTTTGTTACTAGGCAACTTATTCAGCGTTGCGCTGGCCGTTGCTCAGGACTACGTGGATGTGGAGGCCGAGCGGCGCGCCGCTGCCCAGGAGGCTCCCATGGAAGAGACTGCCTCTGTCACGCCAGCAACTTCTTATACCGGTATTCGGCCGTACTCTGGTTCCACGACGGTGGCGCAACCGCCTCTGGAAACGACTGCCGCACCGATCACGGGTACTGATTCGGGTAGCCTGATGCTGCGCGTGCAGCAACTTGAGGCCGATGTGCGCCGACTAAACGGCATGCTGGAGGAAGCCACTCAGGCGCTCCGGTTGTTGGAAGCACAGAGCCTTGAGCGCTACGTCGATCTGGATCGTCGACTGTCATCGGGTGCTCCCGCGGAGATTGAAGAGCGCGCGGAATCGACTGGTGCAACGACAATTTCCACGCCCTCGGAGACCGCTGCGGCTGGCCGCGCGGTCGATGCCCAAGAAGGGGAAGAGGCCGCTTATCGAGCAGCCTACGAGCTGGTGCGGGAGCGGGAATTTGATGACGCTGTTGCGGCGTTCACGGCGTTTCTCGCCGATTACCCGTTCGGTCGATATGCGCCCAACGCCCATTACTGGCTCGGGGAGCTTTATCTGGTTTTGGCCCCCCCCGACCCTGAATTGGCGCGACAGAACTTTAAGCTACTGCTTGATCAGTACCCTGCAGACCCCAAGGTGCCCGACGCCCTCTACAAGCTGGGCCGTGTGCAGTTCATCAAAGGTAACCGCCAGCGCTCAAAGGAGTATTTGGACGAGGTGATTCGCGAGTATCCCTCCCACGCAGCTGCGCAGTTAGCACGACAATTTTTACTCGAGAACTTCTGACACCAGTAACAGAGGTAACGCGGTGACTACTGACCAACATCGAGATACTGATGCGGTCGTCCGCAGAACAGGGCTCAACCGCCTGCTCTTTACGCTGGTAAATTCAGGCAAAGGGCTGCGCTTTTTACTCCGGAAGGAAGAAGCCTTTCAGCTAGAAGCGCTACTGGCGTGTGTGTTGATACCCGTCGCTGTGCTACTCCCGGTCTCGCCAATTGAGCGCCTTTTAATGATCGGGGCTGTCTTCACGGTATTGATCGTTGAGGTGCTGAATACGTCAATTGAAGTACTGACCGATCGCGTCGGTCTAGACCGGCATGAACTGTCGGGGCTCGCTAAAGACCTGGGATCGCTTGCTGTGACCTTTTCGCTGATTCTGTGGACGGTGGTGTGGGGTACGATTGTCTATCAGCACTGGCCTTTTACAGCGCAATAGGGCTTGTTTTTTCACCCGTTAGCGTTAGCATACGCGCCTTCCCTTTTCGGGCCGTTAGCTCAGTCGGTAGAGCAGTTGGCTTTTAACCAATTGGTCGCTGGTTCGAACCCAGCACGGCCCACCATTACAGCAAACCACCTACGGGTGGTTTTTTTTTGAATTAATCGTGATGACACTGCGGGCCAGTAGGGGGCTGTGATCACGATCGTAACAATATTGTTTTCATGGAGTTGCCAATGTCCTCAACCTTTCACCCTCCTCAGCGCACATTGATGGGGCCAGGCCCTTCGGATGTCTCCGCACGGGTTTTGGCGGCATCGGCGCGGCCAACGATTGGCCATCTCGATCCTGAATTTGTCGGGTTGATGGATGACGTCAAACGCTTGCTGCAGTTCGCTTTTCAAACTCAAAACGAATTGACCATTCCCCTGTCCGCCCCCGGTTCTGCAGGGATGGAGGCGGCCTTCGTTAATCTGCTGGAACCCGGCGACACCGCCATTGTGTGTCAGAACGGTGTTTTCGGTGGACGTATGAAGGAGAACGTTGAGCGATGCAGCGCCAAGGCAGTCATGGTGCAGGACCGTTGGGGCGATCCGGTAGACCCTGAAAAAGTATCTGCAGCGATCCGGTCAAACCCCGACGCCAAAGTGCTCGCATTTGTACATGCAGAGACCTCTACCGGCGTGCGCAGTGATGCGGAGCAGCTTTGTCGGCTTGCAAAGGCCGCGGGCATGCTAACGATTGTAGATGCCGTGACGTCGCTTGCGGGTATTGATCTGCAGGTAGATGTTTGGGGGGCCGATGTCGTCTACTCGGGCACGCAGAAATGCCTGTCCAGCTTGCCGGGCATAGCGCCGATTACTTTCAGTCCCGATGCGGTCGCTGCGATCACATCGCGCACCCATAAAGTGCAGAGCTGGTTTCTGGATATGAATTTGATCATGGGTTATTGGGGCGAGGGAGCCAAGCGTGCCTACCATCACACGGCACCGGTCAATGCGATCTATGCGCTCCACGAGTCTCTGCTAATGCTTGAAGAAGAGGGCCTTCAGGCGAGTTTTGAACGGCACCGCGACAATCACGCCGCATTGGCATCCGGGCTTGCGGATCTGGGCCTCGATTTAGCCGTTGCTGAGGCGTGGCGCTTACCGCAGCTTAATGCAGTGACGATTCCCGACGGCAAGGACGATGCTGTCACGCGATCTCGTTTACTGGCCGAATTTAATCTTGAGGTGGGCGCTGGTTTGGGCGAACTCGCGGGTAAACAGTGGCGTATCGGATTGATGGGTAGCAGTAGTAATGCGGTGAATATCAATCGTTGCCTGACTGCCTTCGAGGCGGTGCTGGCATCCTGACGAGGGCGTGTCGCCCGTTACAAACAAGCTGGGTGACGGCATTTAGGTGGCGTAGTCAGGCTCTTCGGCGTCCAGAATCGCTCTG
The DNA here is from genome assembly GCA_965656065.1 of Luminiphilus sp. Taxonomy (GTDB): domain Bacteria; phylum Pseudomonadota; class Gammaproteobacteria; order Pseudomonadales; family Halieaceae; genus Luminiphilus. Next base: position 5,064 of record CBFHIW010000060.1, read on the forward strand.
AGTTCCGCAAAGTGACGCTCTGCCTGCCCGGGGTAGTCTTCCAACTCTTTTGCGGTTTTTTCGGCCACCTCGTCTGACAGCACACGCAAAGGCTGCCCGGTCCACAGCGCTTTAATGTAAGTCTCTGCGGCGCGCTCAAAGTAGAAAAGGCGATTGAATGCGTCGGGCACGCTGTCACCTATCACCATGACGCCGTGGTGACACATGATCAGTACTTGCTTGGCGGGGTCTGATAACTGCTGGCAGCAGCGCTCAGCTTCTTCCTCAAACGCGAGCCCACCATATTCTGTATCAACCGCATAGCGATTGAAAAACATCGCACAGTTCTGGTCGATCGGTGGGAGCTGCGGATCTTGCAGCGTGGACAGGACGGTCGCATGAATCGAGTGCACATGGAGTGCTGCGCGGGCATGTTGGCACTGACGGTGCAGGGCGCCGTGCAGACCCCAGGCGGTGGGATCGGGTGCGTCAGGGCGGTTCATCGTCTCCGGATCGTTGGCATCGACCAGAATCAGGTCAGAGGCCTTGATGCGCGAGAAATGCGATTGATTGGGGTTCATCAAAAATTGTGTGCCGTCTTCGTTGACGGCCACCGAGAAGTGATTCGCCACGCCCTCGTGAAAGTTGAGTCGCGCGGCCCAGCGAAAGGCAGCAGCGAGGTCCGCTCGCTCTTGATGATGAGACGCTGATGAGATGACCGTGGATGATGTCGAGCGCGCACTTGGCATAGAGCGGGGTCCAAGACAGGTTCTCCTAACGATACCACCACTAGACCAGTTGGTGGCTGTGCAGTGGAGAGCAGGCTCTGTCCCTGAAAGTTGACGAGCTGCCGCCGACAACACGGCCGGCGCATGATCGGAGATGTGCCGCGTTATACTCGGTGCTACGCTGAAGACACCCGGCGGAGGCACTGGTATGACACTGCAAACGTTTGCAGCCACGGATGACATTCAGGACATGGTGGTCGCCCTTCAGCAAAGCGGGGCGGTGGTGATCGATTCTGTGCTACCGGAAGCCGTCTCGGACGGATTATGTGCTGACCTGCGCCCCGAGTTTGATCGCGAGGGCCATCTGTATCAAAACGAGTTTAATGGCCATCAAACCTTACGAGTAGGGGGGGTGACCAAGTACTCGGCGCACTTCCCCACGCTGCTCTTACACCCCACCGTATTGGCGATCGCAGATGCCATTCTCAAGCCGCACTGCGAGGTCTATCAGGTGGGCAGCACAACCGCGATCGAGATACTGCCCGGCGAAGACGCGCAGGTGCTCCACGCTGACGACGCCTGTTACCCCAGCCACTTGCTGCCCTTTGAGGCGCAGATTTCTGCATTGTGGGCCCTTGATGACTTCACCGTGGAGAACGGTGCGACCCGTGTGGTGCCAAGGGAGATGGGCGTGGAGAAGCCGGAAGACGCCCGCGAAGAGCATGTGGTGCAGGCGGTGATGTCCAGAGGGTCGGTGGTGATCTATTTGGGCTCCACGATTCATGGCGGTGGTGCTAATCGGAGCGACGCGCCGCGAAAAGCGGTGGTCAATACCTACTGCCTGGGTTGGCTACGGCAGGAAGAAAACCAGTACCTGACCCTGACCAAGGAAGAGGTGGCGGCGCAGTCAGACGAGATGCGACGGATGCTCGGTTTTCAGGCTCACGGCCCTTATTTAGGGGTGTGGCCAGAGGATCCCGACGGGCTTTGGTACGAGACCTGAGAGGCTGCCACCTTATCGCTACAAGGCCCAAGTCGTAGCGGCGATACACGAGTTGCCGCTCACCCAGTTGAGCGGAGATTTCGTGCCAGCAGCGGATACAGTAACGGACCGGACAAGAGCGCCACTAGCCCCGCTATCCCATACCAGCCGATTTCTACACCCAGCAAGTCGAAACGCTCCAGTCCCCAGAGACTCACACTGTGGTCCGTGATGGTGATGCTCATCATGAAGGCGATCAGGCACAGCGGTGGAACGATCAGGATCGCCAACGTGAGGGTGCCGCCCGGTATTCTGAAAGGCCGCACTAGGTCTGGTTCCCGCACCCGTAGCCGCACTGCGGCAAAAAAGATCAGGGCGTATGAGGCCACCATGAGCAGCACATCGATGATCACCAGACTCTGAAAGGGGCCGATCACCAGCATCGCGTTCACACCCGCAATCAGCAGGAGCGCCGCCACCGGCGTGCCGAAACGTTGATTGATTAAGCCGAGGGGTTTCGGCAGCAAGCCGTCTGCCGCCAGTTTTTGTAGCGGGCGCGCGCCCGAGGCCATGTAATCCAGATACAGCGCGAGATTACCCAAGATCACCGATGCCAGCAGCGCGTGACCGAGCGCTGTGCCACCCAGTCCACGCCCAATGTCGACGAAAGACACGGTGCCGTCTGTGCCATCGACCGAGAACAGTTCCCAGTTTCCAAAGGCGGCGAGACTTCCGAGGGTGGGCAACAGATACATCAAGGCGACAAATGGCAGTGCCAACATCAGGGCTTTGGGGATGATGCGCTGGGGCTCCTCGATTTCTCCCGCCAGCGTCGACATGGACTCATAGCCCGAGTAAAACCACATGCCGATACTGAGCCCAATGATGAGTGCGCCGTCGGTGCCCAGCAGATCGGTGTCGGGGGGTGTCATGGGTGTGAACGGGTTGAACTGCCAATTGGCGAGGCCAATGACGCCGAGCACGATAATGGGCGAGATGATCAGGATCGCAAACAGACTCGACCCGATAGCCACGATCTTGATACCCAGCACATTGACGACGGTACACACGCCGATGGCGGACCAGCAGACCGCGTAATACATTCCATCGCTAAAGCCGATTTGGTTTTGCAGGTAGGTGGCGCTGAGCACGATATACAGTGAGGTGTCGACGAGTAGGGCGAGCGACCACCACCACCCGGCCTGAAACCCCCAAAATCTGCCCAGACCTCGGCGGGTCCAGACATAAAAGCCGCCACCGTCGGGTATGGCAGAGCCCAACTCGCTGGCGATGAGTGCCATGGGGAGTGCCCAAACGACGGGGAGTGCGAGCAACAGCATTAATGTCAGGCCGGGGCCGGAGGAAGCCACCATTTCCTCGATGCCAAACGACCCGCCTGACACGAAGATATAGATCATGAAGAACGCGCTGAAGAGCGGGACGCGGGTACGTTTCGCAGGATTAGTTGCTGCGCCGTTCGCGTCCTCAGTCACTGCCTGCTTCTCCAGATGTCACTGCGGGAGGCTAATGCGGCTCGAGTGACTGCTTGTAACAACAGCGATCGCGAGTGGCGAGAGAAAGCCATTCCCTTCAGCCCTCAATGTACTACATGAGGCGCCGTCAATCTTTTAGTGGAGGCTGGCTTCCAATGAATGCAGATACCAGTGCACAAACTGCTGCAGGGTGAACTCGAACTCAGGGTGATAGGGTCCCGGCTCGAAGAATCTGGAATTCACGCCGGCCGCGTTGCGGGTGATGATGTATTCGTCTTCTAAGGTGGTGTGGTGCCAAAGCCACGTGACTTTGTCGACGTCATAGTCGACGCCCTCTTGCGCGTCCTCGCGCACAAACCACACCAGTTCCATGTCGGTCTCGGTGAGCGACCGCGGAATAAAGCGATAGAGCACGCAGTGATCGGGGTAGTTGAGCATGAAGGTCACGGGGCCCATCTGAAAATCCCCCGCGCCACCGTCGTAATCTTTGAAGTTGCCCATCAGCGGTGCGACGGGTTGGCCGTCCTGGCTGCCGGTGACATACCCCTCGAATAACCCGTAGCGCATGGTATGCGCGCAGGCGCCAAAACTCGGCGCGTCAAGATAGATCTGGGTGTGGGTTTTGGAGATCCCCGGGATGCCCGTGATCTCGTCGGCGTTCTCTAGCATCTTGGCGACAACCGGCGCCGATTTTTCGTCGAGATCCTTTAAGGTGTGCATTTTGGCATAGGCACGGTGTGAGGTGGCGCAGTGATAGCACTCGAGATAATTCTCTATCGCCAGCTTCCAGTTCGCCTCGACCCGGTAAGTCTTTCGGTGCGCGACCTTGGCTTGCTCGAGATCATAGGCGCCCAGCGGTTCGCGAATATTCTCAAGCGACGCCACCAGATCACCGGCATTGGGATCACAGTTGATAAACACTAGCCCCATATAGGTCACGCACTTCACGGGCTTCAGGCCGTGTGCGGCGGCGTCAAAGTCAGGCATGACGTGGGTCTCTCGGGCGGCTTTGAGTGAGCCATCCACGTTATAGACCCACCCGTGGTAAGGGCAGACGTAGGTTTTTCGGTTGCCGCTCAGCTCTTCACAAACCCGCGCGCCGCGGTGGCGACAGATATTGTGCATGGCCCGGATATCGCCGGTCTCGGTGCGCGCGACGATGATCGAGTCCTCACCGATTTCGACGAGCTGGTAGTCACCGGCCGAGGGAATTTCGCTCGCATGCAGCGCATAAACCCAGCTCTTGAAAATCAGGTGCTCGAGTTCCTGCTCGTGTACCAGATGGGAGCGATAGAAGTAGGGGTCCATGGCGTGATGCGGACGTAGCTTTTCAGCCTCAAGCTTGTCGCGCATGCGCTGAAAGGAATCATCTACAGAAGTCGCGATGGTGTTCATGGCGTCTCTCGGAGCAATCGATCGATCAATGGGGTGGTGCGGGGGTCTGCCAGCGCTTCGGTGACTTGAAAATCGGTGCGTCAATCACCTTGCACGGGGCCAGTAAACGGGTCCAGTGCAACTCACGCTGATAGTAGATTTCCGCAACCAGCTTATCTCCTACGGCGCCGTGGGGCATCTCGATCTGTGCATAAGCAATATTCGCTTTGGCGGTCGGGCACCAGGCCGCGGACGTGACGGTCCCCACCTGCTTGTCGCCCTTGAGAATGAAGGAGTGCTCCGCGGGTTTATTGCCCTCAACATCCAGCATGGCAAAGCGATATCGAGAACCCTTTTCCTGCTCTTTTAGGAGCGCTGAGCGACCGTTGAAAAGCGGCTTTTTGAAGTCCACAAGCCAGCCCAGACCCAGCTCAAAGGGACTGCGGGTGCGTCCGACACGCACGACTTCTTCGGCGGGCATGAAATCAACATTGGCCTGTAAGAAGCCCGCCTCAATCCGAGCAAGCTCCAGCGCATACGAGCCAATGGGTTTGATCAGGTAGTCGCGCCCGAGCTCAAAGAGTTGGTCCCATAGTGCCTCTGCTGACTCAGGTGGAACCCAAACCTCGTATCCGAGATCACCAGTAAAGCCGGTGCGGCTCACCATGAGCGGTCGTCCCTCGAAGCTGTAGTGTGCGATCCCAAATGGCTTAAGCTGATTGAGATCAGTGCAACCCAGCAGGGTCAAAACGGTGCAGGAGGTCGGCCCTTGTACTGCAAGGCCTGCGACGGCTTCGGATTCGTTTTCAATCGTGACGTCAAAACCCAGAGTGTTCCAGGCGAGCCAGTCATCTGCGCGTTGATAGGAGCAGATACGGTAGTCCTGCTCTCCCAGACGGAAGATCGTGCCGTCATCCATGACCTGACCATTGTCGTCGCACCAGATCGCATAGCCCACCCGGTCCACGCCAATTTTGCTGACGTCACGGGTAATCAAACGATCCAGATATCGCTGGGCGTCGGGTCCAGTAACCCGGTACTTGTTCATGGGTGACAGGTCAAAGACGCCGGTTGTGCTGCGGACAGCGAAGTACTCAAGTTCGATATCGAAGTAAGCGTTCGGGGTGGTGTACCCCATCCAGTTGCCCCAGTCGTTCAGATCGCACATGGCTTCCACCCGAGAGTGGAAGGGCGTGGTGAGTAGCATGGTGTCTCGGCTGACGTCGTTCATCACAGTGCTCCTCGCTTGAGAATTTCCTTGGCGGCGTTGCGCCCCGGCAGTCCCTGCAGCCCGCCACCGGGATGCGCGCCTGCACCGCAAAGATAGAGGCCTTCCACTGCTGTCGCATACTGCGTTGAGCCGGGGAAAGGCCGCATCATCAATGCCTGGTCGATGGAGAGCTCCCCGTGGTGCCAGCTGCCACCGGTCATGCCATGAGAGGCCTCGAAATCGGAGGGCACAACCAGCTCGCTGGTGGTGACCAGTGCGCCGATGCCCGGGGCATAACCCTCCAGTTCACTGATCAGCTGATTGATAAGCTGGGGTTTCCCAGCTTCCCATCCAATATCTGGCGCATAGGGCACGTAGTGCACGATCGCGGTCAAACTATGTTGGCCTTGAGGCGCTAGACCCGGGTCTTCAATGGTCGGGATGCTGATATCGAAGATGTGTAGGTCACTGAGCTCCCGGTATTTCATCGGGTTCAGTGCCGTCTCCATACCGTCCATCGGCGGCGTAATGACCAGTCGCTCTGTCAGCTGTGCCTCGCTGAGTCCTGTGAAGCTGGGCAGAGCGCTTAATGCGAGATGCAGCTTTGCGGTCCCGCTGCGCGATCGATAACAATCCACTCGCTTTGCCATGCCTGCTTCCATCTGGTGGTAGCCCAGCAATCGACGGAAAGTGGTGGCCGGGTCAGCGCTGGAGATCACCAGCTTCGCAGAGATCTGCTCGCCCGAATCGAGGGTGACGCCGGTAACGCGATCTGCTGTTTTCACAATCGCGGTGACCGCTGAACCCAGTCGGACTGTGGCGCCACATTTCTCAGCCGCTGTGGCCAGAGACTGCCCCAGGGCGCCCATGCCACCTAATACCTGCGTGGTGCCCGTTTGGCTCAAATGTTCGCCGGTCGCGCGATGTAAATAGCTGTAGACAGTGTTGGGTGAGCGTGGCCCCATGTTGGTGCCGGTAACGGCGTCCAGGGCAATGGTGCTTTTCAGCGCGGCGTGAGAGAAGTGCTCGTTCATGACGTCATAGATATTGATCATGACGATGCGCATCAAATCCCGCAGGCGCTCGCGGCCCAGCATTTTCAGGCCTAGACCCAGCTTCATGAGGGTGAGGCGATCTGTCCAGTTCTGCTCCACCAGCTTGGGCGGGCGGCTGCGATAAAGCGTCGTCATTAGCTTGGCGAAGCTACGCACCATCTTTTTGAAGTCGCGGTATGCGGCCTGATCCGCAGAATCGACGCCGGCGCCGCTGATGGTGTCGCCGTCGACAACAAGATGGTCGCCATCGGATTGCAGTGAAATCGTGACTTTCGGCTTACCCAGCTTCAAGCCGGCGGCCTTCAGATCGAGATCCTTGACGATACTCTGATCAAACTGTGACAACCATTGCGCACAGTCTGAAACATGGTGCCCCGGAGCAAATTCCCGCGTACTTGCGCAACCGCCAGGTTCACCGCGTGCATCGAGCACCAGGACGTTTTTCCCTGCTTTGGCGAGGTAGCTGGCGCAAATCAGTCCGTTGTGGCCCGCGCCAATAATGATCGCATCGTAATCAGTCATCGGCGTAACCTCCCGGCACGGTATTGGGTTTTTTAAGATCGGCCAGAATTTCGCGTGCGGCGTTGGCGCCCGGGGCGGCCATCACGCCACCGCCCGGGTGCGTGCCGGAGCTGCACATATACATGCCCTTAATCGGCGATCGGTATTGGGCATAGCCCGGGAACGGCCGGTTAAAGAGCAACTGGTCGAAGGTGAGCTCGCCCATGAAGATGTTGCCTTCTGTCAGTCCGACCTCGGCCTCGATCTCCCGCGGTGTTCTGGTTTCGCAGTGCAGAATGAGATCGCGGAAGTTGGGGCTGTAGTTGGAAATCTGGTCAATGACCGATTTCTCGAAGCCGTCTTTGTCCTCGTCGGTCCACTCGCGGCCTTCGACTTTTGGCGGCGCGTACTGAACGAACACGGACATCATGTGCTTGCCGGGTGGCGCCATCGTCGGGTCCGTCAGCGATGGGATCATCATGTCGAGGTAGGGGTCCTTCGACCAGGTGCCCGCCTTCCAGTCGTCGTAGGCGCGCTCCTGTCGCTCCAGCGAGTCACTGAAGTGAAGATCCCCCGCCATCAGTCGATTGCGGGGATCGAGGCCGTTGAAAACGGGCAGGCCATCTAGCGCGATATTGAGCTTCCCGGATGAGCCGCGAATCTTGAAGTTGCGCGCTTTTTTGAGCACGTCCTTGGGTAGATCTGAGGGATTCGTGATGTCGAGGAAAGTCCGCTTCGGATCGAGGTTGGAGACCACGATGGGCGCTTTGTACTCGGTGCCATCTTTCAGTGCGACGCCCGCCGCCCGGCCGTTTTTAACGATGATTTCATCCACGTTGGCGTCACAGATGATCTCACCGCCATAGGACTGGAATGCTTTGGACAGGGCATCGGCGATGGCGCCCATGCCACCTCGGGCAAAGCCCCAGGCGCCCACATTGCCGTCCACATCACCCATGTAGTGGTGGAGGAGGACGTAAGCTGTGCCGGGGGAATAGACCCCCAGCGCGGTACCGATGATGCCGCTACCCGCCATGTGCGCCTTGATGACATCGGTTTCGAAGTATTCGTTGAGATAGTCCCCGACGCTGGCCGTCCAGAACTTGATGGTATCGAGCAGTTTTTCTTCGCCCAGATCCATAAAGGAGCGGGCGAACTCCAGCAGATCCCGCAGGTCTCTGGGTTTCACTGAGGTCGGATCTGGCGGGGTCCGCATCAGATAAGGGCGAATCAGCTTGGTCTGCAAGCTGGTATCCGCAGCGTAGCGGTCGTAAGCATTGGCATCGCGCTTGGAGTGACGGGCCATTTCTCGGTAGTGGCGGTCGTGGTCGCTGTAGTTGCCGAAGTAGTCGCCGTTGCGCATGAAGGTGGCGCCGCCGCCGAACGAGACCACCTGTAAGCCATGCCGGGGCAGCTCCAGATCACGGGTAATTTCGGGCCTCAGCAGGCTCGATACGTAGGAGCAATTCGAGTACCACCAGCCTTTATGCAATTCCCGGCTGACTGTGGCGCCGCCGATATAGGGATTGCGCTCCAGGACGGCCACTTTGAGCCCCGCCTTGGCGAGGTAGGCCCCGTTGGTGAGGCCATTATGGCCCGCACCAATGACGATCGCGTCGTATTGGTTCACTGCACTCTCCGGTGAGTCAATCTGACTTGAAATAGTGCCACGACAGGCTATGAGCGTCTACCTAGAATGAATGAATGTTCATTCTTCGTTGAGACTTTGGGGTGATACCCGTAGACTCGGCGACGAGCGTGTCCTGAGAACAAACATGACTGATACGTCAGACGCAGTGATAGAAGCGTCGCCGGACACTGGCAGCAAACGCCGTCAGATCCGCCCGAAAGCCGAGCGGCGGCAACAGCTGATTGACGCGACGATTCGGTGCATTGCCCAGCATGGGCTCTCCGCTGTCACCATGCAGATGGTGACCCGAGAAGCGGGCCTTAGCGTGGGCATTGCCAATTTGCACTTTGAGAGCAAGGACAATTTGCTCAAGGAGACCCTCCGTTTCGTGGCCGAGGATTATCACGGCGGCCAGATCGAGATCATGGAAGGGGACGACATCCCCGACCTGGGCGAGCGGCTCGACGCCCTGCTGGATTTTCAACTCGGCCGCGGCGTGACCCAGCGGCAAAAGATGTCCGTGTGGTTCGCCTACTACGGAGAGGCGGGCGCGCGGCCCGTTTATCAGAGGATTGTGTCAACCGTAGACAGGCTGGCGGCCCAGAAGCTGGAAGCCTTATTCACCGATATTATTCGCGAGGGGGGTTATCAAGGCGTTGATGCGCGGGAGTTGGCAACGGGCTACTCGGCACTGATCGATGGCCTGCACCTGGGGTTACTGGTGACACCCCGAGAGCTCAGTAAACGCCGTGCCAGAGCGGTGGCACGCGACTTCCTCCGTCGCGCTTTCCCCCAGCACGTACACTAAAGGCGTTGCTCTGCTTCGCGATGCCGCGACTCAACTCGTGCTCAGTCTGCCTCGGGTGCCTTAATAATGACCCCAGCCTGAATGACCACCGCAACGTCGCGCAAAATTTCGGCATCCTCGAGGGGATTGCCGCGCACGGCGACCAGATCAGCCACTCTGCCTGGCGCGACGGCGCCGACATCGGCTGACAACCCCATGTGTTTGGCGGCGACCGAGGTGGCTGACCGTATCGCATCCATGGGGCGCATGCCCCGCTCAATCATGGTTGCGAATTGCCAGCCACCCATGTCATGCGGGAGTACCGCCGCGTCGGTGCCGTAAAGTAGCGTCACGCCTTTCTCATACGCCTTCTCGAATACGACCCGCTGCGCTTCGGTGGTATCGGTATTGCGTTGCAGGAAGACCTCTGGGTAGCCCTGTTCCCGACCGATGGTATCGGTGTAAGTCCCGTTATAGACATCCATCGAAAACGCCACCCCGCGGGCGGCCGCAAGTTCAATGGTGCTTTCCCTCAAAAGGGACGCGTGCTCCAGCGAATCCACGCCGGCAAGTATCGCGTCCTGACCCGACTGATCGCTGTGCACGTGGGCCGTGACTTTTTTGCCATGTCGTTTGGCTACCGCCACTACGGCTTCAATGTCGGCCCGGGTCATCTCCGGTGCTCCCGGGACAGTGCCCACCGAAAACACAGCGCCCGAGGCGATGACCTTCAGAAAATCTGCGCCGGCGGCGATGGCGGCCTCGGCGCGGGCCGAGAATTCCTCAGGCGTGCTGGCAATGCCCTGCTGGGATTCG
>CBFHIW010000061.1:0-15360 GCA_965656065.1 Luminiphilus sp.
AGCGGCGACACGGCCTAGGCACTTATGGCTGGACAGCTGTCCATCGCGGTCGATGAGCGCAAATCCAGCGGAGTCGTAGCCGCGGTACTCAAGCCTGCGCAGACCCTCAAGCAGAATCTCGGTGCAATCCCGCCGCGCAGCGACGGCCACGATGCCACACATCAGTCGCTGTCCCCGGGTTTCTCGGGGCGTTGCCAGCCGTCGACATTGCGCTGACGGCCCCGGGCTACCGCCAGTTGGTCGGCTTTTACGTCGTCGGTGACGGTCGAGCCCGCAGCGACAAAACCACCGGACTCAATCACGAGGGGTGCGACCAAAGTACTGTTCGAGCCCACGAAGACGCCTTCGCCGAGTGTGGTGCGGTGTTTGTTGGCGCCGTCATAGTTGCAGGTAATCGTGCCGGCACCTACGTTGCTTTGGCTGCCGATGTCCGCATCACCCAAATAGGCCAGATGGTTAGCCTTGGCGGCTTTGCCTACGCGCGTGTTTTTCACTTCGACAAAGTTGCCCACCTTGGCCTGTTCACCGATCACGGTGCCGGGTCGAAGGCGCGCATAGGGGCCAACCACCGCATCCGAAAGCACTTCTGCGCCATCAATATGGGTAAAAGGTAAAACGCGTGCACCTACGCCGATCTGCGCATCACGCACAATGCAGTTCGCACCGATCGATACACCGTCTCCGAGTGTGACGTCACCTTCAATCACCACGTTCACATCGATGCGGACATCGCGACCGCATTCGAGGCGGCCGCGGATATCGAGCCGCGAGCGATCGCTCACCAGCACGCCACCCGTCATCAGCTGATCGGCCAGTGCGCGTTGATGCTCGCGCTCAAGCTGCTCCAGCTGTTGCGGTGTGTTCACACCCTGCGTATCAAAATCGTTATCGGAACAGACTACTGTTACCGGCATGTCATCCTCCCGGGCCAGCCCGAGTATATCGGGCAAATAGTACTCTGACTGGGCATTGCGATTATCCACCCGGTTCAGCCAGGCGCTCAGCTGCTCGGCATTGGCCGCCAGCACCCCGGTGTTAATTTCCTGCAGGGATCGCTGCTCGCTCGTGGCGTCTTTTTCCTCCACCACGGCGACAAAGGCACCCTTGTCGTCGCGCACCACCCGGCCATAGCCCGAGGGGTTGTCGAGCCTGGCAGACAGCATGGCGATACCCCGATCAGCCGCGGCCACAACGCCCTCAAGTGCTTCTTTTGTGATCAGCGGGACATCGCCAAAAAGCACCAGTACCGTACTGGTGGGGTCGCAGGCTCCCATCGCTTGCTGCACCGCGTGCCCCGTGCCCAGCTGCTCAGCCTGCAAATGGCATTGCACATCGGGCGCACTCACCGTCGCCTCTACCGCTTCGGCGCCATGACCCACGACCACGTGGATGCGTTCAGCGTTCAGAGCTCGGGCGGTTTGCAGCACATGCGCCACCAGCGGCTGACCCGCGAGGGTATGAAGCACTTTAGGGAGCGAGGATTGCATCCGGCTACCCTGTCCGGCGGCCAAAATGATCACTTCCAGCATGCGGGTGTCCGCTTAGGCGGCTAGGGAAGGCACATCATTGACAACCACAGGGGGTTTGCAAGCGCAGGTGGGAAGATGCGCAAACAAACACCGAAAAAAAAGGGCTATTTGCGGCGGTTTGGTGGGCTTAACCGCGACCGGCGCGATTTTTGAGTTTGCGGAGTGCAGCCAACTGGGCGGTGGCCTCGGCAAGCTGAGCTGAGGCCCGACCGTAGTCGATCTCGCCCTGTTGGTTAGCGAGCGCGTCCTCCGCGTCCTTGCGCGCGGTCTCGGCCGCGGCCTCATCGATGTCATCGGCCCGCACCGCCGTATCGGCCAGCACGGTGACGACGTCTCCCTGCACCTCAAGGAAGCCCCCTGAGGCATAGTAGACCTGCTCTTCTCCACCCTGCTCTACAACCCGGATGGGGCCAGGGATCAAGCGCGTCAGCAGCGCCGCGTGCCCGAAACACACACCGAGCTCTCCCTCGACGCCGGTGGCGACCAGCAGCTCGACAGCACCCGAGTAGATCTGGGCCTCTGCGCTCACAATGTCACACTGTAAGGTCGTTGCCATCAATCAATCCCCCGCCAGCTTCACAGCTTGGCGGCTTTCTCCACTGCCTGCTCAATGGAGCCAACCATGTAGAAGGCCTGCTCGGGCAGTTGATCGTACTCACCCCCGAGAATGCCCTTAAAGCCCGCAATCGTGTCCTTGAGTGAGACATAGATGCCGGGTGAGCCCGTGAAGACCTCGGCCACATGGAAAGGCTGCGACAGGAACCGCTCAATTTTTCGGGCGCGAGACACGATGAGCTTGTCTTCCTCAGACAGCTCATCCATACCCAGAATCGCGATGATGTCCTTCAGCTCCTTATAGCGCTGCAAGACCGTTTGTACCCCTCGCGCGACCTCGTAATGCTCCTGACCAATGATCAGCGGATCCAGCTGCCGAGACGTTGAGTCAAGGGGGTCTACCGCGGGGTAGATACCCTTCGCGGCAATGTCACGACTCAGTACAACCGTAGAATCAAGGTGGGCGAAAGTGGTCGCCGGTGACGGGTCGGTCAGGTCATCCGCCGGTACATAGACCGCCTGAATCGAGGTGATCGAACCGGTCTTGGTGGAGGTAATGCGTTCCTGCAGGACACCCATTTCTTCCGCCAAGGTGGGCTGGTAACCCACCGCAGACGGCATACGACCCAGCAGTGCTGATACCTCGGTTCCCGCCAACGTGTAGCGGTAAATATTGTCGACAAACAACAGAACGTCGCGGCCCTCGTCGCGGAACTTCTCTGCCATCGTCAACCCAGTTAGGGCCACGCGAAGACGGTTGCCGGGTGGCTCGTTCATCTGGCCGTAAACCATCGCCACCTTGGACTTATCCATCTCTTCCACATTCACGACGCCAGATTCCTGCATCTCGTAGTAGAAGTCATTTCCTTCACGGGTTCGTTCACCCACACCCGCAAATACCGACAGACCTGAATGCTCAGTTGCGATGTTGTTAATGAGCTCCATCATGTTCACGGTCTTGCCGACCCCGGCGCCGCCGAACAGGCCGACCTTGCCGCCCTTCGCAAATGGGCAGACGAGGTCAATCACCTTGATGCCCGTCTCGAGCAACTCATCAGACGCGGCGAGCTCTTCATAGGTGGGAGCAGCACGATGAATGGCAGAGCGCTCTTGCTCACCAATTGGGCCTTTTTCATCAATGGGGTTGCCCAATACATCCATGATCCGACCCAGCGTCTCTGTGCCCACTGGCACCGAGATTGGTGCGCCGGTGTTTTCCACATCCAGGCCGCGACTTACACCCTCAGAGGGGCCCATGGCAATCGCGCGCACTACGCCGTCGCCCAGCTGCTGCTGCACTTCGAGGGTGAGTCCTTTATCGCCCACCATCAGTGCGTCATACACCTGGGGCACGCTGTCACGGGGGAACTCCACGTCGATGACGGCGCCGATAACCTGTACGACCTTTCCGCTACTCATTTTCCGGTCCTCGTTTCACATTCTGTGCAGCGGTCATTCCACTGCGTGCTTTCATTCCAGAGAAGCGCTGCATCAGCCAATGGCTGCGGCGCCTCCCACAATCTCTGCCAGCTCCTGCGTAATCGCAGCTTGTCTGGCTTTGTTGTAGACGAGCTGAAGCTCCTCGATCAGCTCACCCGCATTGTCCGTCGCGTTTTTCATCGCAATCATTCGCGCCGCCTGCTCACAGGCTCCGTTCTCAACAACCGCTTGATACACCTGTGACTCGATGTATCGCACCATCAGAGCGTCTAGCAACTCCCGCGCATCGGGCTCGTAAACGTAATCCCAGTGGTGCGACAGTGATTCGCTGTCTTCAGCCTTCAGTGGCAACAACTGCTCTACCTCGGGCGACTGGGTCATGGTGTTCACGAACTCATTGCTCGCGAGATACAGCGCGTCGATGCGGCCATCCGTGTAGGCGTCCAACATGGTCTTCACGCCGCCAATCAAATCTTCCAGGGCAGGCTCTTCACCGAGATCTCTCACCGACGCGGTGACATTGCCGCCCACGCTGGCAAAAAACCCTGCTGACTTGGCGCCGACGAGACACAGCTCTACCTCAACGCCTTCGTCCTGCATCGCCTTCATGGACTGGATCGCCGCCTTAAACAAATTGATATTCAAGCCGCCACACAAGCCACGGTCCGTTGACACAATGATGTAACCGGCGCGTTTAACCTCGCGCTCCTGCATGTAGGCGTGGCGGTATTCCGGTGTGGAGTTGGCAATGTGGCCCACCACGGCGCGCATGCGCTGGGCGTAGGGCTTGCCCAACTCCATACGGTCCTGGGCGCGCCGCATTTTACTCGCCGCCACCATTTCCATTGCACTGGTGATCTTTTGAGTACTCTGAATACTCGAGATCTTGGTGCGGATTTCCTTGCCAACAGCCATTCGTACTTACCAGGTCTGCGTAGACTTGAAGGTTTCGATAGCGGACTTGAAAGCGGCCTCGCGCTCGTCATCCCAGCCGCCGTCGGCCTCGATCGCTTGCATTACGTCGGCGTACTCGGATCGCATGTAGCCCAGCAGCGCCGACTCAAAGTCGCCGATTTTGGCTACCTCTACGTCCTGCAAGTAGCCTTCGTTTCCGGCATAGAGCAGGACACCCATCTCGGCGATTGAGAGTGGTGCGTACTGCTTCTGTTTCATCAACTCGGTAATGCGCTCGCCGTGTTCCAGCTGCGCCTTGGTCGCGTCATCGAGATCCGACGCAAACTGCGAAAACGCTGCCAGTTCGCGGTACTGGGCCAGCGCCGTTCGAATACCACCTGAGAGCTTCTTCACAATCTTGGTCTGCGCAGCACCACCCACACGCGATACTGAAATACCCGCGTTCATGGCCGGGCGCACGCCGGCGTTAAACATGTCCGCCTCGAGGAAGATCTGGCCGTCAGTAATCGAGATCACGTTGGTCGGTACGAACGCCGAGACGTCACCCGCCTGCGTTTCGATCACGGGCAGGGCGGTTAGCGAGCCTGTCTGGCCCTTCACTTCGCCACCGGTAAATTGCTCTACGTAGTCAGCGTTGACTCGCGCTGCACGCTCAAGCAGTCGCGAGTGCAGGTAGAAAACGTCCCCAGGGTAAGCCTCACGGCCGGGCGGTCGTCGCAGCAGCAGAGAGATCTGCCGGTAGGCGACCGCCTGCTTCGATAGGTCGTCATAAATGATCAGCGCGTCCTCACCGCGGTCGCGGTAGTACTCGCCCATGGTGCAACCTGCAAACGGCGCGAGATATTGCATTGCCGCAGGATCAGAAGCGTTAGCCGCCACCACAATCGTGTGCTCCATCGCGCCGTGCTCCTCGAGTTTGCGCACGACGGATGCCACCGATGAGGCCTTCTGGCCTACCGCCACATAGATACACTTAATGCCGGTGCCTTTTTGATTGATGATCGCGTCGACCGCGATAGCGGTCTTACCCACCTGCCGGTCGCCAATGATCAGCTCACGCTGACCACGACCAATCGGCACCATGGCGTCGATCGCCTTCAGCCCGATTTGCACCGGCTGGTCAACAGACTGTCTAGCGATCACGCCTGGCGCAATCTTTTCAATGGCGTCGGTCTCGGTGGTTTCAATGGCACCCTTGCCATCAATCGGGTTGCCGAGAGAGTCCACAACGCGGCCCTGCAGCGCAGGACCAACAGGCACCTCGAGAATCCGGCCCGTGCAGCGACAGGTCTGGCCTTCAGCCAGCTGCTTGTAGTCGCCCAATACCACCGCGCCCACCGAGTCACGCTCGAGGTTCAAAGCCAGGCCATATACGCCGCCATCGAACTCGATCATCTCGCCGTACTGGACCTCTGTCAGGCCGTGGATGCGGATAATGCCGTCCGTCACCGAAACGATAGTGCCCTCATTGGTGGCCTGCGAAGTGACTTCAAGCTGGTCGATACGCTGCTTGATCAGGTCGCTAATTTCCGAGGGGTTGAGCTGTTGCATGACCTATTCCTCTGTCATTGGGTCAGCGTGCCCGCCAATTTATTCAGGCGGCCGCGAACTGAGCCGTCGATCACGAGATCGTCGGCGCGAATAAGTGCCCCTCCAAGTAATGAGGGGTCGGTTTCTGATGTCAGGGTGATGCTGCGCGCCAACTTTTCCTGCATCGTGTCGGCAAGTTGCTGTGTTTCGGCATCACTTAGGGGGTATGCGGAGGTCACGTGGACCGCCACGGTGCTCTCCACCGCTTGCTTAAGCTGATCAAACAGCATGGCCACCTCAGGCAGCAGTGACAGGCGGCCGTTATCAGCCATGATGGCCAGCAAGTTTGCCACTGCTGGTGGCGCGGCTTCCCCTGCCAAACTTGAAAGCGTTGATGCGCGCTGCGTAGCCGTTTGGTTAGGGTCCCGCATGGCGGCTGCGACTTTCGGCTCGGCGGTGATCGCCGCCAACTCCGACAACGCTGTTTGCCATGCGGCCAAATCACCTGCCGCCCGGGCATGCTCAAAGGCTGCGCGCGCATAAGGCCTGGCAAGCGTTGTCGGCTCAATCATCGATCAGGACTCCGCCGCCAGCGACTTGAGTAGATCTGCGTGCTTGTCAGCGTCGATCTCTGCGGCAAGAATTTTTTCCGCTCCAGCCAGCGCCAGCGCGCTGACCTGCGTCATCAGCTGCTCTTGCGCGCGGGCGCGTTCCTGCTCGATCTCAGCGGCGGCTGCCGCTTTGACCCGCTGTGCCTCGGCGCTAGCGGCTTCCTTGGCCTCTTCGACCACCGCCTGGGCGCGCTTGTTTGCGGCCTCAATGATCCCGGCCGCCTCGCGTTTGGCGTCAGCCAGCTGCTCGCCGGCCTGCTGCTTCGCGACCTCAAGGTCATGCCCGGCACGATCGGCAGCGGCGAGGCCGTCGGCGATCTTGTTTTGCCGCTCAGCCATGGCGCCGGCGATCGGGGGCCACACGTAACGCATACAGAACGCCACGAATGCCACGAAGGCAATCAGCTGTCCTATCAGGGTGAGATTAATGTTCACTCGTTACTCCTGTGGTGCGAGGGGGGGGCATGCCCACCCTCGCTATCAATGTGGCTGTTAGCCTGCGACCACAAAAATGAGGTACATGGCGATACCCACACCGATAATCGGAATCGCGTCAACCAGGCCCGCGCCCAGGAAGAACGTGCCCTGCAGCTTGGGCGCCAGCTCCGGCTGGCGGGCAGAGCCCTCAATCAGCTTGCCGCCCAAAATGCCTACGCCGATCGCGGCACCCATTCCACCGAGGCCCATCATGATGGCGGCGGCAACGTAAATCAGTTCCATGGTTGTCTCCTAAAGATAACTGTTAACGAAAAATCAATGGTCCTCGTGTGCCATGCTGAGGTACACGATAGTAAGAACCATAAAAATAAAGGCCTGTAGCGTAATCACCAGAATATGGAAAATCGCCCAGCCGATTTGCAGCAGCGCTGCCGGCAGCAGCCAGAAAAGTCCAACGCTGAACAGCGCCGCAATCAGAATAAAGATCATCTCGCCCGCGTACATGTTGCCGAACAAGCGAAGCCCGAGAGAGAAGGGCTTGGCCAAGAGGCCAACAACTTCCATGAACAGGTTCACGGGGATAAACAACGGGTGGTTAAAGGGGTTCAGCGTGAGCTCTTTCACAAAGCCGAAACCTTTTACCTTGATCGAATAAAACAACATGAGCACAAACACGCCGATGGCCATGCCCATGGTGATGTTAGGGTCTGTGGAGGGGACAATTTTTTGGTACTCGACTCCCGCCAGCATTAACGAGTGGGGGATCAGATCCACGGGGATCAAATCCATCAGGTTCATCAGGAACACCCATACGAAGATGGTGAGCGCCAGTGGGGCGATCAGCGGGTTACGCCCATGGAAGGTGTCTTTCACGGTGCCGTCGACAAACTCGACCACCATTTCCACAAAATTCACGAGACCTGAGGGCACGCCGGAGGTGGCGCGAACCGCGACACGGCGAAAGAGCCAGCAGAACAAGAGGCCCAAGCCCACTGACCAGATCATGGAGTCGACATGGATGGCGTTGAAACCCATCGCAGTAATTTCATCGGCGCCATGAGCCATGGTCCACTGACCGCCCTCTGCCACGACACTGCCGTCGTAACGCTCATAACCGCCGGGCAACTTGCCATAGGTCAAGTTGGTCAGGTGGTGAACGATGTATTCCGATACGGTCTGACTGTCGCCGTTTGCCGCCATTGTTACCCTGGTACTCCCATGCCTTTTCAGGCCGCTAGTTTGCTGTGCACCTCATTGTGGGTGCATCGTGTTATGCCTTCGCTGATACCACACCACTACTGCCGGGGGCAAAACCAACGCCAACGCGCTGCCAGCCAATACGCTCAGGGGCTCGCTGTCGGGCCGAAGCACAAACAGCGCGGCAAACCCTGCCGCCGCCAAGCTGTAACGGGCGAGCCCCAACCAAATCGGGCTGATCACTGATCGTCCCGAGGTGAGGCTCGTCGCCACCCAAGCGCTGGGCAACAGCACCACGGCTGCACCCAACAACATGTCTAGAGACGTATTAAAGCCCCGGAAAACACCGGCGACCAACGCCACTCCGACCAGGAATATCGCTGTATTGACCACCGCGCTCAAAAGGCGCTTTCTGGTGGCCGCGAAGGGTGCGGAAGCAACGTATCTGGCCAAGGTAAACCCAGCCCCCCTTACATGCGGTGGGGAGTGTAGTGGAAAGGCCTAAACCCTTCAATACATGGGAATTAGTGGATTTTGCCGAGGACGCCGTCCAGTTCCTCGAGGCTCGTGTAGTGAATCTCCAGACGGCCCTTACCATTTTGCTGGTGCTGGATCCTGACTTTGGCGCCAAGCCGGCCGCTCAGGTCGGTCTCCAGCCGGCTGATATTGGGGTCAACCGGCGACTCGGGCGTGGCTTTTGCCCCCCAGCCGCGCACTAACGCCTCTGTTTGCCTGACCGAAAGCTGCCGCTTACAGACATTGCGCGCAGCACGAACCTGATCGCCACCACTTAAAGCGAGCAAAACCTTGGCATGCCCGGCATCCAGTTCGCCCCGCCCCAGCATGCCCAGCACCTCGCTTTCCAGGTTCAATAGCCGCAGCATGTTAGCCACTGCAGAGCGGGATCGGCCTACCGCTTCGGCAACTTGCTCCTGACTCAAGCCGAACTCGTCCTGAAGCCGTTTCAGGCCCAAGCCCTCTTCAACCGGATTGAGGTCCTCGCGCTGGATGTTTTCAATCAGGCCGATGGCGATCGCTGCCTCGTCTGTCACGTCCTTGATCACAACCGGGACGCGATCCAAACCCGCCATCTGGGCGGCACGCCATCGGCGTTCGCCTGAGAGGATTTCATAACGGTCGTCTGCCAGAGGCCTCGCCACTACCGGTTGCAGGACACCCTGCGCCTTGATGCTGCTGGCTAGCGTTTTCAGCGCTTCCTCGTCAAACTCGCGGCGGGGTTGATAGGCCCCTCTTTGCAGCCGCTCGATCGGCAGCTCCGCCACGGGCGCCAGCGCGCCTTGCTCAGCAGCCGGCGTTTGCGCGCCCTCGGTCTCGTCTTGGCCTTTCGCCAACAAGCCAGTGCCCAGCAGCGCCTCGAGGCCTCGATTCAGCTTTCGCTTTTGCGCCATTAACTGTGTTCCTTGTTTTGTTCTTGTCTGCGCATAAATTCGCCCGCCAGTGCCATATAGGCGGTTGATCCGCGAGAGAGGCGATCATAAACAATACCGGGAACGCCGTGGCTTGGGGCTTCCGCCAGGCGGACGTTTCTCGGGATGACTGTCCGATAAACCAGCCCCTCAAAATGCTGATGAAGCTGCTCGGAGACTTCATTGGTCAGCGCATTCCGCGGATCATATAGGGTGCGCAGAATGCCCTCTATCTTGAGCGTCGGGTTGACCGTCTGGGAAACCGTATTAATCGTCTCCATCAAAGCGGATAGCCCTTCCAGCGCAAAGTACTCACACTGCATCGTAATGAGCACAGAATCCGCTGCCACGAGCGCGTTCAGTGTCAGCATATTGAGTGACGGCGGGCAGTCGATAATCACGAAGTCATATAAGAATTTGCCAGCCTGCAGTGCTGTCTTCAGCCGCTGCTCGCGATCGTCAACGGACAACAGCGCCACTTCCGCGGCCGTCAGGTCGCCATCTGCTGGCACGCAATCCATCGCCAGGCTCTCAAGCGGCGTTGCCACTTCAGAGAGTGGTTGCTGCTCCACGAGGAGTTCAAAGGCCGTGGCGGCCAGCTCCCCCTTGTGTAGGCCCACCGAGACAGTGGCATTCCCTTGCGGGTCCAAGTCAATCAGCAGCACGCGCCTCTCCATTGCAGCGAGCGCTGCGGAGAGGTTGACGGCGGTCGTGGTTTTACCCACGCCACCTTTTTGGTTCGCTATTGCGATGACCTTCACGACTTCACCTTCTGGTCCGCTGAATGGACAGCAGTTGAAACGGCCAATCCCGCCCGGGCACCGCGACGTCTTGCTGCGCTACCAACTCAAAGCCGGGCGGCAAAGCGCCCGCCTCTTCAGCGGCTGATTCTGTTTTCATAGCAAACAGCGTGCCGCTGTCTTGCAATATATGCTCTATTCGTTCGATGGTGGTGGCCAAATCAGCAAATGCTCGTGTAATCACCGTATCAAGGCGCTGAGCGGGCTGCCATTTCTCCACTCTGGTTGTCTCTACCTCGATGTTAGATAAACCCAGCACCCTTTTCACCTCCAGCAAAAAGCGTGTTTTCTTGCCATTGCTATCTAACAGCACAACCGGTTTTCCCGGCTCAGTAATGGCAAGCGGCACGCCAGGTAATCCTGCACCAGTGCCGATGTCGGCACATGTCTTTCCACTGACGTAGGGAGTCACCGCGAGGCTCTCCACGATATGCCGAGAGAACAGCTCGGGGCGGTGGCGCACCCCTGTGAGATTAAAAGCGCGATTCCACTTTTCCATCAGATCGACATAGCCAATCAACTGGCTGATCTGCGTGTCGGACAGGCTAATGCCAATCTGCTGGGCAGCGTCGTACAGTAGCGCTGACTCGGATTCAGCCATGCGCCGTGGCGCGCACACTGTCGCTGAACTCTCGCTTTTTAAGATGCACCAAAAGTAGCGATAGGGCTGCTGGCGTTACACCCGGTATACGTCCGGCCCTAGCGAGGTTAGCCGGTCTCATCTCACTAAGCTTCTGGCGAATTTCATTGGACAGGCCTTCAACCTCATCGAAATTCACATCGCCCGGAATTGGCATAGATTCATGTCGCTGTAAGCGGTCTACATCCTGCTGCTGGCGATCGATATAACCTGCGTACTTGAGTTGAATCATCACTTGCTCAGCGACTGCCTCTGACACGTCATTCTCTGGGGGAGAGATTTCTCTGATGTCCGCGTAAGTCAGCTCGGGACGCTTTAGTAACTCTGCCAGCGAATACTCTCTAGAAAGAGGGTTACTTAGAGATGAAGAGAGGACCGCCGCCTCATCGCTACCGGCCTGGACGTAGGTGCGCTCCAACCGGTCTCGCTCACGAGTAATGGACTGACGCTTATCATTGAAATGGGACCACTGCTCATCACCCACCAACTGAAGCGAGCGACCATGTTCCGTCAACCTCAGATCGGCATTGTCTTCCCGCAACTGCAGGCGATATTCGGCACGGGACGTAAACATGCGGTAAGGCTCTGTCGTGCCCAAGGTCACCAAATCATCAACCAGCACACCAATGTAGGCCTCATCCCGACGGGGCACCCAGGGTGACAGCGCCTTCACTTTTCGCCCGGCATTGAGGCCTGCGAGTAACCCCTGGGCAGCCGCCTCCTCGTAACCGGTGGTGCCATTAATTTGACCTGCGAAATACAGCCCTTCGATCGCTTTGGTTTCAAGACTGTGATGCAAGTCACGGGGATCGAAGAAGTCATACTCGATGGCATAACCGGGTCGCGTGATTGCCGCGTTTTCCAAGCCCTTGATAGACCGAACCAACTGCAGCTGCACGTCGAAGGGTAGCGATGTTGATATGCCATTGGGGTAGAGCTCGATGGACGTCAGCCCTTCAGGCTCGATAAAAATCTGATGCGAGTCTTTGTCGGCAAACCGGTGAATTTTATCTTCGATGCTCGGACAGTAGCGCGGACCGACGCCCTCAATAGTCCCGCTGAAAAGCGGTGAGCGATCAAGCCCCTCTCGGATAATGTCGTGGGTTTGGTTATTGGTCTCCGTGACCCAACAACACCGCTGCTCCGGATGCTGGTCCCGGCTGCCCAGCAAGGACATGACGGGCCTGGGTTCATCTCCCCATTGTTCAGCCATCGCAGCGAAATCTACTGATCTGGCATCCAATCGGGGAGGTGTCCCGGTTTTCAGTCGCCCCACCCTTGGGCACAGCTCGCGCAGGCGATCTGCCAATCCAATTGCAGCTTGGTCTCCCATCCGCCCGCCAGACCGGTTCTCTTCACCAACATGCATTTTTCCGTGCAGGAATGTCCCTGCTGTCAGCACTACCGCTGCAGCGCGAAAGACAATACCGGTGCGAGTCACCACACCCGAAACGGCGCCAGCCGTTAGCTCAATATCCTCCACGGCGTCCTGAAACAGATCGACGCCCTCGGTCTGCTCCAACACCGATCGAATAGCCTGACGGTACAACACCCGATCAGCCTGCACGCGCGTGGCCCGGACAGCTGGGCCCTTCCGGGAGTTGAGTACCCTGAACTGAATGCCCGCTTGATCTGTCGCGCGCGCCATCACGCCACCCAGTGCATCAATCTCCCGGACCAGATGACTTTTACCGATACCGCCGATCGCGGGGTTGCAAGACATCTGACCGAGCGTGTCGATGGCATGAGTGATCAGAAGCGTGCGGGCACCGGTCCGCGCCGCAGCAAGTGTTGCTTCGGTCCCGGCGTGGCCGCCGCCTATCACAATGACATCGTAATGCTCGGGGTGTCGGATCATTGTTGTGGAACTTGGGGGAAAAGGGTCGAGAGTATAAACGGGTCGCCTTCAGCCATGAACTCCGGCTTTTGGTGATACTGACTAAGTGCTTTCCTAATCATTAAATCGCGCTTTGCTTTTACTAACCATTAAATAAATAAAATATTTATCTAAGAAGAATACTTTAATGTTGTTGTTATAAGGGATAGCTATCCCGGTGGATAACAGCAAAAAGAATCTATTTTTTAGTCACTTATGGTTAGGATAGAGCGCTGAAGAAGCCGGTCGGAAACACTGTCCTAACTGGTGATAACGCGGGGACCGATTCCGTGTAACGTAGCGCAAAATAATGTTCACAGCGCTATCACCACATTGCCCTTGCTGCTATCTACAAGATCATCCACAGCAGAGATGCTATGTGACCCGCAATCGATCTCTGGTGAGAAAAGTTGTGAAAGTTGTGGATGAGCCGTGGACTGCTATTGGACGGTAACTGTTTACGCAACGGTGGCCTCTTCTATGGTCGGCCCTCGTGGTGCGAAGGCGCCGCGCGCGAACACCCCTTCACTTGCCGATACAAAAGGAAGAAAAAATCTCTCCGAGCAGGTCATCTGCACCAAAAGTGCCGGTAATGGCGCCGAGCTCTGTGTGGACGCGCCGTAGATCTTCTGCCAGTAGCTCTCCAGCCTGAGTCTCCTGAAACCGGGCGCTGGCTTCATCCAGTGCGGCTTCAGCTCTTTTCAAACAGGTGACGTGGCGCTCTCTGGCGCTAAAGGGTGAGGTGCTTTCAGCCTCGCCCATACCAAGACAGTGAATAATCATTTTTTCGAGGTCGTGAATACCTGCGCCAGTCGCAGCCGAAACCGCAACGGTCGGCGAGGGCGACTCATCTTTCTGGTCTGCTGCGTTCAACACCCCCGGTGCACGACCAGACAGGTCTATTTTGTTCAGCACGCGGATGATGGATTGTGTCGTGTCGCTGGAAGAGAGCTCAGTGTCCTTGGGCTCTCGATCGTCGATGACTTCGATAATGATATCGGCGGTGTCGAGCGCTGCCTGCGCCCTTTCGATCCCCTCTTGCTCGATGGCATCGGTAGCAGCGCGGATACCTGCAGTATCCGACAGCTGGATCGCTACGCCCTCGATAGCAATCGATTGTCTGATGACATCCCGTGTCGTGCCTGGCACGTCGGTGACGATAGCGACAGCCTGATCCGCTAATCGATTCATCAGGCTACTTTTGCCTGCGTTGGGCGCACCGGTCATCACAATTTGTGCGCCGCGACTTAACAGCGCCCCCCTTCTGGCCTGCGTAATTAATGTCGCTAACGCTTCCTTTAAATCGAGCAGTGATGCGGCGACTCGCCCTTCACTGAGAAAGTCGACTTCTTCCTCGGGAAAGTCGATAGCGGCCTCGACATAGATCCGGAGGTCTATGACGCGCTGATTGATTTGATTAACGGCATCTGAAAAGGCCCCCTGCAAAGAAGCGGTGGCTTGCCGGGCTGCTTGTTGCGTCGGCGCATCGATTAAGTCGGCGAGGCCTTCAGCCTGAGTGAGGTCCATTTTGTTATTGAGAAAGGCCCGCTCAGAGAATTCTCCGGGTCTCGCTAAACGCGCGCCGCGAGCTAGACAGGCTTCGAGTAGCAGGTTGGTCACCATCACGCCGCCGTGGCAATGGAACTCGACAACATCCTCTCCGGTGAATGAGGCTGGGCTTTGAAAAAAGAGCGTTAGACCGGTATCGATAACGCCACTGTCCTCGGCAAAAAAACGGGTGAGGAGAGGCTGTCTGGCATGCACGGTTTTATGTGTCAGCAGCTCGGCAATGGGAAGCGCCTCGGGCCCGGACACGCGAATAATACTGACGCCACCGCGCCCGGAAGGGGTCGCAATAGCGGCTATGGTGTCTTGATCAAGCGCGAGACTGTCGGATGACACAGTAGCTAATAGTGCAGTGGCTCAGATCGCACCGCTTTCAATTCTGCGATTGATGAGGTATTGCTGCCCCATTGACAGCAAGTTGTTGCAGAGCCAATAGAGCACCAGACCCGCCGGGAACCATAAAAAGAAAAAGGTGAAGACGATGGGCATCCACTGCATGATTTTTGCCTGCATGGGATCAGGCGGCGCCGGGTTCAACTTTTGCATGTAATACATGCTCGCCCCCATCAGAATGGGCAGCACAAAATAAGGGTCCATGACTGAGAGGTCCTTGATCCACAAGGCGAAAGGCGCCTGCCTCAATTCAACCGACTCCATCAATACCCAGTACAGCGCGATAAATACGGGCATCTGGACGAGAATGGGAAAGCAGCCTCCCAGGGGATTAATTTTTTCTTTTTTATACAGTTCCATCATGGCCTGAGACTGCTTGGCTTTGTCATTGGCATATTCTTCTCTGATCGCCATGATGCGCGGCTGCACTTTGCGCATTCTTG
>CBFHIW010000062.1:0-14840 GCA_965656065.1 Luminiphilus sp.
GTGTGTCAGCAGTATCACTGGTATTAGCAGGAGGCTTTTACCCCCCCCTGGGGGTCAAAAAAATCAGCATCTGGACTTATCAGCCAAGAAACTGTGTGTAATCGATGTGTGTAATCGCACCACAGATGTGTGTACGGCAGGTGCACCCCGACACAGAAAGTGAGTGTTTATATTGCCTGTGAAGGACTTGGAGGAAATGGCGGAGCGGACGGGACTCGAACCCGCGACCCCCGGCGTGACAGGCCGGTATTCTAACCAACTGAACTACCGCTCCAGGTAGACAATGCAAACGCTGCATCGGTTGTGGCTTGGACCCGTCTCCAAAGAGGGGGTGGTGGGTGATGACGGGATCGAACCGCCGACCCTCTGCTTGTAAGGCAGATGCTCTCCCAGCTGAGCTAATCACCCCAAGCCAGAGCACGGCATTATAGGGATCGCGCCCCCACTGTCAATGCGATTTCTGGCCCTTCGCGCGTCGTTCTCAGGCATCTCAGCGCCACCCAAAACGTGTAGAATCGCCGCGAAATTTTCAACCCCCACTGCGAGATCCCGCGATGGAGCTCTACACAGATTTTCGCTTTGAAGCGGCGCATCTTCTCCCCATGGTCCCGGAGGGGCATAAATGTGCGCGTTTGCACGGCCACTCCTACCACATCCGCATCACTATCGAAGGCGAGGTGGATGCCGAGACCGGCTGGATAATGGATTTCGATGTGATCAATCAAGCTTTCGAACCCCTGCTGCAGCAACTTGACCACTACTATCTCAACGATATCGAAGGGCTGGAGAACCCCACCAGTGAAAATTTGTGTCGCTGGATTTGGACCCGACTAGAGCCCGCGTTGCCCGAACTCACTGAAATAGAAGTCCGCGAAACCTGTGACGCGGGGTGTCGCTACCGCGGCGACTGAAATTTTTTTGCCCTCAGGGCGAAAAAAGTACTTAAAGGGGGTTGCGCGTTGTCACGGTTCTGTAGTACCCGCCGGCGCACGGTTATTCACACGCACCTCGCCGATGACATTTTTATGGGATTTATGTGACACACCGCACAATCCCACTCATCGATGCCTTATAACCTATTGTTTTTTATGCTTTATATGGCGTTGGTTAAAAATTAATCAATTTGCTGGTTTAAACGGCTTTTCGGGCTTGAAGCGGGGATTAAACAAATTATCCAGAGAGTTATCCACAGAATCTGTGGACACTTTTGATCGGTCAGAGACGCGGCTTGACGAATTTTTGACCGATAACCACTCACCAACAGCTCAAGCGCTCTTTCCAGGGCGCCCGTTCAGCCGGCCTCTGCCAACAAGAAGTCCCTTACGGCGCTGTTAAAGGCCGCTGGCTGGTCGATATGAAGCCAGTGCCCGGCCTGATTCACCGTCACTAACTGACTGCGGGGAAAGCGCCGTTGAATCTCGGGCTCGTGCGAAGCCTGTATGTAAGCCGACTCGCTCCCCTTCAGGAACAGTGTCTGCCCCTGAAACGGCGCCGCCTCGGTGGGCGCCTCTCGCAGTCGACCGTAGCCCTCGGCCAAGCCCGCCAAGTTAAAGCGCCATTGGTAGACCGCACTGACAGCGCCCCGCTCGAGGCTCATCAGCAGGTAGCCCACCACGCCGGGGTCGTCGACCACCTCGCCCAGCAACGCCTCAGCTTCCGCTCGTGTGTGACACCCTCGGGCTGCCACCTGCTGCAGGGCGTCCAGGATCACTTGGTGATGCTCGGCATAAGTGACGGGTGCCATGTCGGCCACCACCAGCTTCGCTACTCGCGCGGGCTCAGTCAGCGCGAGCTCCATCGCTACCTTGCCGCCCAACGAATGGCCCAAAATGTGGGTCGCTGTGAGCTCATGTTGATCCATCCAGCCACGCACGGCCGCGGCATAGGTCGCCAGAGAAGCTGTAGTGAGCCACGGGGAGCGACCGTGATCGGGCAAATCCAGACAGTGCACTCGAAAGTCCGCCTCCAACGCCCGAGCCACACTGCGCAGGTTGTTGCCTTGACCAAACAACCCGTGCAGCAACACCAGATCAGGGCCCTGCCCCGAGCTGCGGGTATAAAGGGCATTGTTCATCTGCTTTGCTCCTTTGGTAGCATACGCGCTTCGCTCATCAGGAATGACAGCATGCTCAACTGCGACCCCCTCCTTGCCGCTTTTCGGCAGGCTTCCGTCCCAACGCGCTCTTTGTGGCGCTTCATGGTCGCCGCGCTGATGCTGACAGGCTTGATTGCATGCGGTTCCGCAACCGTAGGCGGGGGCTACAACCCCACTACGCCGACCAATGTCTTCGAAGAGCGTCTATTTGACCAACTCGACAGCAATGTCGTGGTGATCGCCAGCGTGAACCTCGGTGGCCCGTCACGCAACTATCTGAAAAAGCGAGAGAGCTTTGTCGACTCGAGGGTACAGGAATACCTAGAGGATGCGGGCTACGAAGTGCGACCGCAGCGCGAGTTCTCCCAGCGCTGGAATAACGCTGTGCTGATTTATGGCGACCCCATCGATCCCACCACCGGCCGCGTCAATCAAAAATCGTTTATCCAGATCGTGCAGGCGGTGCGCGACCAGCTGCGCGACCAAACCGACATCGGCAGCATTGTTTTCACCGACATCATCGAGAAGGATGTCTACTACGAGCAAGGACTCAACCGCGTGACGCGATTTGACGGCGTGACCCGCAAGCCCGCGGTTCAGGGCGCCGGCAGCGGCGTGACCGCCGAGTTTGACTGGTCTCGACCCGTCGCCGCCGCGACCATGCGGATCGCCTGGTTCAACATGGATCTCGGGCGTATCTTCTCAGGTGAAGGCGGTATGGATGTCACTGATGCGGTGGATACCCGCAGTGGCACCGCCTTTGTGCGTCGCCGGGATGTACTGGAAAACGAAAACCACATCGACGAGGGCATCGCCATCGCCTTTCATCCCGCCATTGCGATGAAAAAATGGCCGGGTAACCCCTGATCAGGCCAGCACCTCAAGCCCGCGCTCAATACACCACATTGCTGACAGCCCACCGAGCACATAAACCGGTAGCGGCCTGAGCACCCCAACCCGCTCGCCAATCAGGCGGCCCCCGATGGCCGCCAGCAGCACCAGCAGCGCAATGAAAGCGAGCTGGCCTAGCTCGATCCCCACATTGAAGAACAGCAGTGCCAAGGGCACGTTGGATTGCGGCAGACCGGTTTCTGCGAGCGCACCGGCAAAACCCATGCCGTGCAACAACCCAAAGCCACCCGCCAACCACCAGGGTTGCCGCCACAAGGCGCCCGCCGACCCACGCGCCAGCTCCACTGCCAATACATAAATCGACAGGGCGATCATGAACTCCACCAATGACACCGGGTAGTCGAAGAGCCCCAGCGTGACCATGGCAAGGGTCACGCTGTGCCCCAGGGTAAACGCCGTCACGGTATAAATGAGACGCCGGTTCCAGCCCACCAGCAGCAACAGCCCCATCACAAACAGGAGGTGATCGGGCCCTGCCCAGATATGCTCGGCTCCGAGCCAGGTGTAGTCGAGCGCGACCGTGCCGGCTGAACCTTCCTCGGGCACCACAAAGTCAGGCTCGGTGGCCGTGAACACCGCCTGATGAAAAATATCGTCGGCCAACGTGATGCGCAGCAGCGCAGAAGATTGGTTCTGCCCCAAGCCAGTGATCGACAGGGTCTCCCCCACCAAGCCCGTCGGGCAGGCCAGCTGGATCTGTTTGAGCTCTCCCGTGCCCTCCTGAACCCAGGGTGAAGCTGAGGTGATCTCACAGGCAGCGGGGAAGCGCGGCTCAATCGGTGTCGCCGACACTTTTTGTAGCGGCGTCTTCCAGGTGGCGTTAAAGGTTGTCGCGGAGAGCTGCGTCACTTCGAGTAACGAGGGCGCAAATCGGTGCGCCGCGGCATCGGCTGCAAACAGCAAGCTACATACTATGAGCCACACTCTCATGAGCGTCGCACCTCGTAACCGGCCATTGCCTCCTCTACCCAATCGACAACCGCCTGCTGTTCTCCCTCACGGACAAGATCCCGTTCGATGCGGGTGCTGACCTCTTCCAGCGCCAGCGTGCGCGAGGGTTCAAATGCCTCGACATACACATAGTGCTGCCCAAACACCGACGACACCGGCCCAATCCATGACGCGGCTCGCACCTCCGTCGCACTCAGTTGCTCGGCGAACTCGGCGCCGAACACTCGGGTCATCTGTTCAGGGCTCTGACGCCGGAACGCATAACCTGACAAAAACGGCGCGCCGAGTAATCGCGCCTCATCGGGGCTTAAGTTCTCGGCGCTGATCTGCGCCATCAGAGCAGGCATCTCTGCCGCACGCTCGGTCGAGAGAAATACGTGGCTGAAGGTATACCGCGCGGGCTCACGCCAGCTGTCGAGCTCCTGCTGGTACCGAGTCGCTACCGCCTCAGCGTTGGGTGCCGGGTTGGGTCGGGTGGCCACGATAAGCCGCTCCATAATCTGTACCAGCCGCCGGCGAATGACCTCGTCGGTAAGGTGAAGCCGCAGCGCATAGCCCTGCTCTACCAGCTCGAGGTCGCTGGCGGCGGTATTGGCATCGAGGAAGCGCATATTGCGGATAATGCGCTGCTCCACCGCGGCGTCGCGGTACTGGAGATCCCGATTGAGCGCTTCCCGAAACAGCAGCTCGTCGCGTAGCTCGGTGTCAATAAATCGTTCAAACAGTGTCGGGCTGACACCATCAGGGGCAAAGCGGGTGTAGTTCTCCACCATGGCGCTAAGCCGCTCGGGGTTGGGGGGACCCAACACCGGCTTGGGCTCGGGGAAAAGCCACTGACCACCGACGAACAACATCAGTCCCAGCAGCAAAAAGTGCAGCCAAGGTTTTCTTAACATAGTGCCAACGCGCCCCCTGAACGTGGGCGCAATTTAAAAGTAGCTGACGAGGGTTTCAAGCGGCTCTTCAGAGAGCAGCTTACTCGGGCCGTCACGGGTGCCGATGTAGAGGAACCCAATCACCTGATCACCTGGGTCGCCGCCCAGCGCCTCCACGACATGGGGGTCCGTGGCGTAGCCACCGGTGCGCCAGACGCAGCCAAAGCCGAGGGCATCCGCTGCCAGCTGCGCCGCATGGAGTGATGCCGCCACTGCGTGGCCCTGCTCATCGCGGGAAATTTTTTCATGATCGACTGCGTGCAAAAGCCCGGCGAGCACCAATGGCGCGCGCAACGGCGCGTTGAGCGCCTTGGTTAGCTGCGCGTCATCAGTCACGCCCTTCAGTTTGAGGCTCTGGTGAAAGCACTCACCCAACACCGCGCGGCGATCCCCGCTGATCACCACATAACGCCAGGGCCGCAGCCGTCCGTGATCCGGCGCCCGCAAAGCGGCCTGCAGAATTGTCTGCAGCTGTTCGGCATCGGGACCCGGCTTAGTCAGGCGCGGGTGGGAGTTGCGGTTGAGCAGGGTGTCGAGAGTGGACATATCAATACTTCTTTTTTCAAGCCGCGGCGCTTTCACAGCAGCGGCGCTTTCATGGCATCAGACTAGCGTAGCAAATGTCTGGCGTCAGTCGACCTGCCAACCCTCTGGCACGCCCCCGTTGAGTGCAATGGTCTGACCGGCGAAGGCGATCGACTCGGCTGTCACGGTGACATCCGCGTCAGTGAGGACACCCTCGTCAAAATGGTAGCTGGGTGCCCAACTGCCAGCGATGCGTTCGGCTTCTGTCGCGGCCTGCGCTGCCGCCACCGCCTCGCGACGATCCCGCCAGGCAGCGATCTCGTCCTGGCCGTGTACACGCGCCAGCATCTGTTCGGTGGTATCGGGGCTTAACAGAGCAGCCGTCGCATTGTTGCCACCAAACCCCTTGCTATTGATCAGCGCGTAATCCCGATCCGCGCTATCTTGCTCGGTGAGCGCAAATTTGAGTCGATCAGTGACGACATCATCAGCCAGCGCATCCACCGTGTGGATGCGGGGAATCATTCCGTATTGCCAGATACCGAGCGTTGCGGTGAGCTGATCCCCCGCCGCCGCACCCAATGAGTGACCGACGTAACTTTTTATCGCCGCCACCGGCCACTCCGGAACACCAAATGCCTCGGCAACCTTGTTGAGCAAGGTCGATTCCGTGACACGGTTCTGGGGCGTGCCCGTGCCGTGCGCCTGCACCATGCCACGATGTTTGAGCCGCTCATCACCCAAAATGTTGCGCAATGTGGCCATGGCTTCTGCCACGGTCAGATAGTTACCCGCGCCCGGGCCGGAAATCGATTTCTTGGCGCCGTCAGCACGCACACTGACAAACGGCGCACCAGCAAGGATGGGGGCGCCCAATTCTAGGGCCAGCGCGTCGTCCATCAGAATCACCACCTGCGCCGATTCCGCCATGGTAAAGCCGCAGTTCTCGCCAAACGGGCGGCAGGCCCTGCGGTTATCCACCTGCTCACCGTAGGCAAGACCGTCAAGCTGCCGAAGCCCCTTGTCGGTGGCCAGTGCGCCCATGGCGACATAACCGTCCATCACTTCGACATTCACCGGCGCCTCGGCCGCGCCCACCACCGCGATACGCGAGCGACCCGCGCGAATATCAGCGATACCCAGGCGGAGGTTGTAGAGGAAGGTCGCGCAGGCGCCCAGCGCGGGCCCCGTCGCACTCATGCTGCCCAAAACATACGCGCTGACAAAATCGCCGGGCATCTCGGCAAAACCGAAGGGGCATTGTTTGGAGCTCACCCGGCGCCCCTGCAGACGCGCCCGCAGCATGCCGCCTGACCCTGCGTCGTCGAGCTGACCCATGGCACTGGAGATATACACGCTGATGGCGTCCGCGGGCACCCTGTCGGCCAGTGTGGCCCAATCCATCCCCAGATCCGCGAGCGCATCCGACATGGCAAACACGGTCATCTGCACGGCACGAGGATGATTGCGTGAGGGGTAAAGATCCCCGGGATTGAAACCGGTCGGTAG
Organism: Luminiphilus sp.; assembly: GCA_965656065.1. GTDB lineage: Bacteria > Pseudomonadota > Gammaproteobacteria > Pseudomonadales > Halieaceae > Luminiphilus. The sequence continues at coordinate 6,928 of CBFHIW010000062.1, forward strand.
CTGCCCCGCACTGCTCACATCGAACTGGCGAGTGCTCGGCAGCAAGACGTCAGATTTCGGTTGAAGCGTCACGCGAACACGCTTGTCATCCAGAGGCGATGTCTGCCCACCGGTGACTTCACCGTCGCCAATGCCACCAGGGTTGTAGTCGAAGAGCCCCTGAGCTTGATCGGCGCTCACCTGCGCTCGCCGGTGCCAGGGCACCGCCCGGTGATCAAACCAGTCCTTTTCAATTTCCCGCACCAGCGTGTGTTTGAGCAGCGTGTCGGTATCAACCGAACCCATCATCTGTGACAAGGCAGACTCGGTCGCGGCACGATCAGCGGCTGACAGGTGGTCCCAGATCATTCGGCGGTAGGCGTGACGCCGCGACGTGCGGCCAGCGCTGTTGATACCACCTGCGGCAACCATGACGGGCAATCTGAGCATCAGTTCTCCACCTTGCTGGGGGCGACGGATTCATAGCGAACCCGCGAAAGCGTGGCAGTTTACCCTCGACAGCACAGATATCTATGCGTATAACGCCACTTATTATGAGTATCACGCCAGATACCGGGTCACTTTTTCGCATTACAGCACTGACCCACGAGGACATGTTGGCTTCGTCGCTCACACTGCCTCTTGAGATCCTGACCGGTGCGGCCCAGGCACTGGGTCGTGCCGGCCGGCAGCGACTCAGTGTTGATTGCTTCAGTCAGGCAGGCGGTCCGCTTGCCATTCAGAGTGGACTGACGCTGGCGACCAGACCGCTCAGCGAGCTCAACGAGGCTGATTTGTTGATTGTCCCCGCCATCTGGCGGCAGCCACAGCGGGTGCTCCGCCGTCACCCGGAGCAGATCGCCGTCATAGCGCAACATGTCGGCGCAGGCGGCCTGACGATCAGCGTGGGTTCGGGCAGCTTTTTACTGGCAGAGACCGGGCGCATGACCGGCAGGACGATGACCACCCACTGGCAGTGGTTCGACACCTTTGCTTATCGCTACCCCCGGGTGCAGCTGGAGCGCCGGCAACTGATCACCCAGTCTGACAATGTGTTCTGTGTCAGCAGCGTGAACTCGGTAGCTGACCTGATGGTGTATCTCTGCGGTGAGCTGTTCTCTCCCCGGGTGGCGCGTCACATCGAAAATCAATTTTCACCGGAAATCCGGCAGCGCTTCTCCCCCTCCCCAGTCGGCGCGCCAAAGGACCTGCACCACGACGAACTCATTGCCGACGTGCAAACCGAGCTGAATCGGGATCTGCGCGGCGCCCCCACCATGAGTGCGCTGGCTTCGCAGCTGGGGGTCAGTTCGCGCACATTAATCAGACGCTTCAAATCGGCGACCGGCGTCTCCATTGGACAGTACCTGCAGCAACGCAGGCTCGATGAAGCGCAGGCGCTGCTGCGCCGCACCAATCTATCGATCACTGAGGTAAGCGTGGCAGTAGGCCTCAACGACGCTTCGCATTTCAGCCGCATGTTCCGCGAGCAAACCGGGCTGACGCCCTCGGCATTTCGCACCGCGGTGCGCGACAAATCGTTTGCGGCAAGCGCTCGCCCCGTCTGAACTTGCAGGGTGCTCGCAGTTCGGGCTAAATGCCCGCCCCCGTACCTATTGAGAACGACGCCATGTCCGATGTACTGATTGTCGATGGTGCCCGCACGCCGATGGGCGGATTGCTGGGCGACCTTGCCGACGCCACAGCCAATGAGTTGGGCACCACAGCAATCGCCGCCACATTGGAGCGCGCCGGCATAGCGCCCGAGGCAGTCGATGAGGTGTTCATGGGTTGCGTGCTGCCCGCAGGGCTCAAGCAATGCCCGGCGCGACAAGCCATGCTGGCCGCGGGCATTCCCAGCACCACCGGCGCGGTCACCATCAATAAGGCCTGTGGCAGCGGCATGCAAGCCACCATTTTTGGCATCGACAGCATCGCCGCCGGCACCAACCAATTGGTCGTGAGTGGCGGGCTTGAGAGCATGTCGAATGCGCCGCAAATTCTGATGACCGGGCGAAAAGGTCAGCGGCTCGGGCACACCAAACTGTTCGATCACATGTTTATCGACGGCCTCGAAGACGCCTACACCGGGGCCGCCATGGGCACCTTCGCGCAAAAAACCGCTGATGCGCATGGCCTGACGCGCGAGGACATGGATGCCTTTGCAATTGAAAGCCTCACGCGGGCACAGCTCGCTATCGATGAGGGCCTCAACGCGCAGGAAATCGCGCCTGTCACGGTCCGCACCCGACGCGGTGAGCATACGGTGTCGGTAGACGAGCAGCCCCATAAGGCGAACCTCGAAAAAATCCCGCAGCTGCGTCCGGCGTTTGCGGAGGGCGGCACCATCACCCCGGCTAACTCCAGCTCGATCTCTGATGGCGCCAGCGCCCTGCTGCTTGCCAGCGAAGACGCAGTCGCGAGCCATGGCCTCAAGCCACGCGCCCGCATCGTAGCCCACGCCCGAAACAGCCTGGCACCCGAGGACTTCACACTCGCACCCATAGGTGCCGCAGAGCAGGTATTGGCCAAGGCAGGCTGGTCCGCTTCTGACGTCGATCTGTGGGAGATCAATGAAGCTTTCGCTATGGTCACCATGCTGACAACGCGCGCGCTGGATCTCGATCCCGCCTGCGTTAACGTCCATGGGGGCGCCTGTGCGCAGGGCCACCCGATCGGCTCGACCGGCTCAAGGATCATCGTGACTTTGATGCACGCGCTGGAACATTACGGCAAGCAGCGTGGCGTTGCTGCGCTATGTATCGGTGGCGGTGAAGCCACCGCGGTTGCGATTGAACTCGTCCCCTAACTGAGCGCCAAGATGCTTTCTGACATTCCCACACTGCTCGATGACATCAGCGCCGGCCGCATGGTCATCCTGATGGATGATGAGGACCGTGAGAATGAAGGCGACTTGATCATCGCCGCCGAGAAAGCCACGCCGGAAATTATCAATTTCTTTGCCACCGAAGCCTGTGGCTTGATCTGCATGCCGATCACACCAGAGCGCGCACGGCAGCTCAACCTGCCCTTGATGGTGCGCGATAACCGCTCCCAGCATGAGACCAATTTCACCGTGTCGATTGACGCCACCGAGCAGGTCGGCCCCGGTGTCAGTGCAGCGCAGCGTTCGCATACGATCCTGCAGGCGGTAGCAGATAACGCCACACCCAAAGACATTCGTCAGCCGGGGCATATCTTCCCGCTCGTGGCGAAACCCGGCGGCGTACTGAAGCGCGCAGGCCATACCGAAGCCGGCGTCGATCTGGCGCGGATGGCGGGCCTGTCACCGGCGGCGGTGATTGTAGAAATCATGAACCCCGACGGCACCATGGCGCGTCGGCCAGAGCTCGAGATCTTTGCCAAAGAACACGGCCTCAACATGGGCACCATCGCTGATCTAATTGAGTATCGATCACTGCATGAGCAATCGATTGAGCTTCACAGCGCCGAGCCGATCCACACCGAGTGGGGGCCTTTTACGCTGCACACCTTTAGAGATCTGATCGACGACATGCTGCACTTTGCGCTCAGCCTCGGTGATCTCAGTCAGCCCGGTGCGGTGCCGGTGAGAGTGCAGCCGGTGAACACCCTGCGTGACCTGCTCGGCACCCAGCTCGACGCCTCGAGCGCGCCGGGATGGTCTTATCGCGCTGCCATGAGCCACATTGCGAGTGCTGGCAGAGGTGTGGTGGTGTTGCTGGGGGGTGCTGAAACGCCGGCTACGATTCTCGAAGATCTGGATCAGCTTCTGCACGCTGAACAGCGACCCGCACCGCCCCAGAATTACCGCCTGATTGGCACCGGCGCGCAGATTCTGAGGCACCTCGGGCTCAGCGACTTAGAGCTGATGTCGGCGCCGCTGCACTTCAACGCGCTATCTGGCTTCAACCTGAACGTGACCGACTTCCTCGCAGCACCTGGGCGCTGAGAGCCTTCAGCTAGTGAGAGCCTTCAGCTAGTGAGAGCCTTCAGTTAGCGAGAACTATCAGTTAACTACGGCCAACAGCTGAAGAGACCTAAGCTAATAAGAGCCCGCAGCCCAGAAGAGCCGTCAAGAGTGGAAGGTCACCACATCGGCTAACGCCGCCCGCTCCGTCCGCACCTCGTTCACCGCCGTGTCGGTGGGGTAACCAAAGCTCATACCAAACATCAACTGCTCATGGTCACCCAGGCCCAGCGTGGGTCGAATCACATTAGCGAGGAAGGCCAGCGCGGTCTGGGGACAGGATCCCAAGCCATGCGCTGTCAGGCCGAGCATCACGGTTTGCGCGAACATGCCCAGATCACAGGCCTCACGCAGACCAAAGCCAGTGGGCAGGGTAAAGAAAGCCACCGCGGGCGCGTCAAAAAAACTGAAATTGCGCATGAACCAGGCGTTGCGCTCAGCCTTCTGCTCACGCGCGATGCCCAACGAATCATAGAGCGCTGTCGCAGAGGCGTACTGGCGGTCCTTGTAAACCCCCTCGTACTGGCCGTCATAGGGGAAGTCCAGCGCAATCTCACCCGCCGCAAATTTGGCGGGCAGCTCGGCCCTCAGCTGCTCCAGTGTCTCGCCCGTGACCACGTGCACGAACCACGGCTGGGTATTGCAGTTGCTCGGGGCCCGCTGGGCGCCGCCAAAGACTGACTCAATAATCTCGGTCGGCACGGGATCGGGTTTGAAGTCTCGCATCGATCGGCGATTGCTCACAATATTTAAAAAGAGCTCGCCGGCGCTCATATTGTCATTCATGGTGATGTTGACCTCGTTGATTCACTGCTCCGCTAGACCGGGGATGCACACCCCGACCTAACGCAGATTTTCGTCGACCCGCTCGGGAATGTAGTCCGCTTCCAGCCAGGCTGGCAAGGCAAGGCGCTGACTGGCCAGCACGCCATTTCGGCCACCCGAGGTCGAAGACGGACAGGAGCCGCTACCGAACCAGTCAAGTGCGGCTGCCACCGAGGCCTCCTCCGGATCACCGAAGGCGTTTGAGATGTCATCTTCTGCCGCACACAGGGTGAAGCGACCGGTACCGTCGAGACCTACCTGGTGATAACCCCCCTGATTCTCACCATTCACGATCTCGAAGGCCGTCAGTCGCAACGCCACGTCGCAATCTTCCCGCTCAACACCCTCTAAGCCTTCGTGCATGTCCCAACGCCCCTGACCCACCTGTTTGCCAAAGGTATTGGCGCCCACCATCACCACATCGAGATGGGGGTCGAGACCGTTGATGATGAGCTCGCTGGCAGATGCCGTTGAGCGCGAGGTAATGAAAGCGATGCGATTAGGAGAAAACGTCTCGGGCAACTCGTCAAACAGGCCCCAATTATCCTGGTCCTCATTGAACTCCGGATGCTGGTCATTCACCTGAACCTTGTAAGAAGGGTCACCATTTGCCGTGGCGCCAGCCAACAGGTCCATCATGGTATCGGCCACGCTCAACAATCCACCGCCGTTGTAGCGCAGATCAATGATCAGATCCGTCACGCTCTCCTCTGCGAACAACGTGGCGGCATCAGCGAGGGAAGAGAAGCCCTCCTCTGGTGTGAGTGCCGCATTAATAAACTGGCGCAAGTGCAGGTAACCCACAGGAGAGAGGCCCGAGCGCTCGATCAGCAGGGGCTCACCCGCCAGAGCGGGAGGCTCGAGCTCATCTTTGGCGATGGAGAACTCGACTTCGGTACCGTTCTGCCTGAACCGAAAATCTCTGACGACCCCCACTTCGCCGACACCAAAAATCTCCTCACTGGTCGCGTCGCGCTCACTCAATTGCTCCAGCGTCTCAAAACCATTGCCCGTATCAACCGCTAACAGCTCCATGCCACGCCTGACACCCGCTGCCCAGGCGGGGCCACTCTCGAACACATCGATGATGAACAAGCCCGTAGATGACGAGCTGGAGCGAAAACCAAAGCCGATGTAGGCCCCCGAGCTGATTCTGGTCTCGTCTTCGGTAATCGTGGTCATGTAGGAGAAGCCGCGATCCCGTCCGTCGTCGCTCAAAGGCGCCAGCCTTGCGTCCAGATACGCCTGGGCGGACTCATAGTCCGACTTATCGACGTCGGCCATCTCGTCATACCAGAGGTACCAGCTGTCGGTGACCGCCTCGACAAAATCGATTTGTGCGGGCACGCCGCAGGCGTCCGCATCGCCGGTATCCTCTGAGTCGTCATTGTCGGCAACCGGAGGCGCAGGAGGCGGCGTAGTGCTGCTACTGCCACCGCCGCCACCGCAGGCCATGAGCAAAAAAGAGAAAAGTCCGATAGCGAGCCAGTTTTTCATGTGCGCCCTTTCACCTGTTGCTGGATCAGGCGGGCAATGTAGCACTATAGCGGTCGCAAGAACTGCGGGACTTTTGCCAAGCAGGGCCGGGCGCATTTAAATCGCCGAAGTCGGGATGCTAAGCTGAAGTCCGTCGATCTTTCTGGGACGGCAAGGGCGTTAGACCAGTCAGCCCGAGCGCGGATCGTCTCAATCACATGGAATGACCAACAAGCCAAAGGAATGGCGAATAAGGGAGGCACTATGGAAACAAGCACATGGATCACACTGGGCGTCATCGTCCTCGCCATCGTCTGGGCGATCGCTATCTACAACCAACTCGTCTCGCTGTCGAATCGCTACAAGAATGGCTTTGCACAAATTGAAGTCCAATTGAAACGCCGCTACGACCTGATCCCCAACCTTGTCGAGACAGCCAAGGGCTATCTGGGTCACGAACGAGAGACCCTCGAGGCCGTCATCATGGCGCGCAACGAGGCTGCCGCTGCGCTCGGCAATCTGAGCAGAGGCGAAGTGACTGCCAGTGGTATTCAAAGCCTGGCGGGCGCCGAGAATGCACTTGCCGGTGCACTCGGTAAACTCAATGTAGTGATGGAGGCCTACCCTGACCTCAAGGCCAGCGCCAACATGCAGCAACTGAGTGAAGAGCTGACATCCACAGAGAACCGCGTGGCCTTCGCCCGACAGGGCTTCAACGACGCGGTGATGTCCTACAACACCTACCGCCAGTCCTTCCCGAATATTGTCATCGCCAATCAGTTTGGGCACAGAGAAGACGCGGAGCTGCTGGAGTTCGAGGACAGTGCCGAGATTCAAGCGGCACCCAACGTCAGCTTTTCCTGAGTCAGCGCTGACACGTGGATTTCTTCCGCGAACAGGATATCGCCAGACGTAACACCCGCCTTCTGACCCTGCTTTTCGGAATCGCAGTGCTGGTACTGATCGGCCTGACCAACTTGCTGCTCGTCGGGTTCGTGGTCTTCGAGTCCGCGGGCGGCCAATCCAGTCTGTCGACCGACGTGCTCGACTGGCAGTCCTTTTTCGCCGTCGGCGCGGTGATCACTTTGATCATCGGCGCGGTGGTGCTGGTGAACTGGATTAACCTTGCCCGAGGCGGCAAACAGATTGCGGCTGCTCTGGGCGGCAAGCTGGTTCAACCGGGTACGGACGACCCACTGGAACAACGCGCAGCGAATATCGTTCAGGAAATGGCGCTGGCAGCCAATATGCCCGTACCGTCACTGTTTGTATTGGACGAGGAAACGGGAATCAATGCCTTCGCGGCGGGCACCAGCCCGGCCAATGCCGTGGTGGCGGTGACGCGAGGGGCGCTGACCTCACTGAACCGGGATCAACTTCAAGGGGTTGTCGGGCACGAGTTCAGCCATATCCTGAACGGTGACATGCGGTTGAGCATTCGCCTCGCTGCGATGCTCAGAGGCATCACTTTTATCGGCGATGTAGGCAGCATTTTGCTGCACAGCGCATCACACCGTCGGCGATACCGAAGTAGCAAAAAGGATGATGGTCGTGGTGCTGTGCTGGCCATCGGTCTGGGGCTATATCTGATCGGCCTGTTAGGAGGCCTGATGGCGGGGCTCATCAAGTCAGCCATTTCCAAACAAAAGGAGTACCTCGCCGACGCCTCGGCGGTGCAGTTCAC
>CBFHIW010000063.1:0-14372 GCA_965656065.1 Luminiphilus sp.
AGCGAAATTCCCTATCGACCGCGTTAAGTCGCCCTACTGGATTCGGGTACTGACCCTTGTCGTTCTCAACTCTGGTTGCTGATCTCAACCTCGGAACTTTCGCGGCACCGGCTGCCATCCGTGATCTGACACTTGTCTGCTATCAGTAAGGAGAGTGCCTGTTCGGGGTAACCGGGCAACAAACATTAGCCAATCGCATTAGCGCCATCATTTTGTCGACGCGTGCTCAGCACTTTGAGTAAACAAAAAGCCCCGCGTTGCGGGGCTCTTTTGTCTCTCGGGCTATTGAATCAGGCAGCGCTGTAATGTGCCCAAGCATCCACAATGGGTTTGGGGTCAAAGTAATACGGCCGAATCTCGCAAACCTTGCCATCGCGGAATCTGAATAGCTCCGCCAGTTGCGCGGGCGCGAGACTGGGGTCCTCAAAACGGAAGGAAATCACGTTGATCACATAATCGCCGCCGACGGTCATCCCCTCTGGCTGCAGGTCAGCAACCTTCAATGTGCCGAAGACATGTGAGTACAAATCGCGCAGCGCCCTCTTGCCGCGGTACTCCCCCGCCATCGGCAAGCCCTCGGCCTCAATGATGAAGAAATCATCGGTGAGCATGGTCTCGGCGGTATCAAAATCTCCAGCGCCGGTTGTGGCATAAAGTTGCTGCACAAAGGCCATCTTCTCGTCGTCGGTCATCGTCTTACCCCCTCTCTATGGTTGTCATCGTCCCTATGCAACGTCTCTCTGTTCGTACCTCGGAGTCACCGCCATCGGTTTTGAATTCATCGCTTCAACACCAGCCGGTTAAGCCGACGCCTCAGCGTATTGCTGAATGATGCGTTTGCCGAGAGCCATTTGGTGCACCTCATCAGGGCCATCTGCCTGGCGACACCAACGCGCGTAATTGAACTGCTCGGCCATACACCAATCTTCAGTCAGCCCCCCCGCCCCATGCATTTGCATGCAGCGGTCGATAATCGCTTGAATCATGAGCGGCACACTGATTTTGGTGGCCGAGATCAGCTCGATCGAGGGCTTCACGCCGTGATGATCAATGTGCCAACAGGTCTTATGAACCAATAATCGCGCCATCTCGAGCTCAGCATAGCTCTTGGCGATATTTTCGCGGATCGACTGATGCTGGCTCAATTTTTTGCCGAAGGTTTCCCGGTCCTCCACGCGCTGACAAGCAAGCTCAAGGCAGCGCTGGCCGGCACCAATCAATCGCATACAGTGGTGCATGCGGCCGGGAGCCAGACGGCTCTGGGCAATCTCAAATCCCCTACCTTCGCCGAGTAGCAGATTCTCTGCGGGTACGCGAACATCAGTGAAGGTCACCTCGGCATGCCCAATCGGTGCATCGTCGTAACCGAGCGTGGTCAGCGGTCGCAGTACCTCAACGCCGGGCGTGTCTTTGGGCACAAGAATCTGGGTTTGCTGCAAGTGTCGGTTCGGGTTCTCGGCATCGCTCTTGCCCATCACGATAAATATTTTGCAGCGCTCGTAGGGCGCACCGGTGATGAACCATTTATGGCCATTCAGAACCCACTCGTCGCCGTCACGGCGGATATCGAGCTGGATATTGGTCGCATCGCTTGAGGCAACCTGCGGCTCCGTCATCGCGTAGGAAGAGCGGATCTCTCCAGCCAGTAGCGGCGCAAGCCAATCGGCCTTCTGTGCTTCCGTGCCAAACTTCATCAGCACTTCCATATTGCCGGTGTCTGGCGCATTGCAGTTGAACACCTCCGGCGACCAGATCACGCGCCCCATTTCTTCAGCCAGCGGCGCGTAATCCAGAAAGCTCATGCCGCCGTGGTCGCTGTACTCGGCGTATTCCGGTGGCACAAAGAGATTCCAAAGCCCCGCGCTGCGAGCCTTGTCCTTCAAAGATTCGACGAGCGGCATGGACGCAAAGCGATTCTCAGCGCCCGCAAGCGCCTCCTGATGAGCCACCTCATTCGGATAGATGTGCTCGGCCATGAAGGCCTGCAACTCGGCCAGTATGCGCGCGCTCTTCTCACTCGGACCTATCATGAAACCCCTCTGACACTGTAGTCACCCGCTTTCCGCCGCCGCACCCGAAACAGGGTGCGCTGCAACAGACAAAACAAGCGGGCTGGTTTGTTTTAAACGTCAGCCATACTATATAGTCATCGACCGCCGACAGAAACCACCGCAACGGAAATCAAAGTTGCTGTGATGACGAAAGCGGGTATGGAGCGCCCTCATGTGCGCCCTCTCGTGATAACAACACCAATGGCGAGTATCAGGCTGGGGAATCAGTGAATCTCATCACAGACACATCTTTTAGGGACACGACACTGGCAGCGCTGGCGCAAGCGCGCGCATCATCGCGACCCGATGACACGGCGCTGCTGTTCGACTCTGGCGTTCGGCTGTCCTTCGCGGAGGCATGGCAGCAGGCCAACCAATTGGCCAAAGGGATTCAGGGACTGGGCATCAAACCGGGTGCCACGCTCACCTTTCAACTCCCTAACATTCCCGAAGCCGTGCCGCTGGCAATCGCCGCATCGATTTGCGGACTGGTCATCAACCCTGTGGTGCCGATTTATCGCGGCAAAGAACTGGGCTTCATTCTGGGCGATGCCAAGACCGAGATCTTGTTCATACCCCATCGCATTCGCGGTTTTGACTATGTTCAGATGATCCGTGAATTGCGCTCGGACCTACCCCATCTGCGACATGTGGTCTGCTGTGGTGGCGGGGATGACCTGACTGATGACGTACTGCGTTTTGAGGACGTGATGGCGCGTGGTGGCACCGGATTAGCCGACGTCGCGTCAGTGGATCCCGACGATACCAAGGTTGTGCTCTATACCTCAGGCACCACCGGCAACCCCAAAGCCGTGCGTCACAGTCATAACACCCTCGCCAAAGCGCTGGACAACGGTGTGATTGCGTGGGGCTTGGATGACCGGGATATGATGCTGATGCCGTCTCCGGTGACCCACGTCACTGGCTACGTCAACGGGATCGAGCTGCCCTTTTTCACCGACACGAACGTGCTGCTCATGGAAAGCTGGGTGGTGAGCCGCGCCGTGGAGCTTATCGAGACACACCACGCCACAACCTGCGTCAGTGCCACCCCCTTTCTGCGCGAGCTAGTGGACGCCTGCCGTGATCAGGGCAAGGATCTGCCCAGCTTCCGGCTGTTCGCTTGCGGCGGTGCGGCGGTGCCCTCTGCACTGATCTACGAAGCCAGTGAGGTACTGGCGAACTGCCGCGCGGTGCGCGTTTATGGCTCTACAGAAGTGCCCTTGGTCACGGTTGGATTTGTGGCCAACGACGAAACCCAGTTGGCCGCGGAAACCGACGGCCGGGTCTTCAACTACGAAGTCAGAATTTGCGATGACGATGGCCAAGATGTGGGCCGGAACGCCGATGGTGAGATCTGGGTGCGGGGACCCGCGATGATGCAGGGCTATCGGGACGCGGACCAGAACGCCGCTGCCTTTTCCGAGGAGGGCTTCTTTAAAACCGGCGACATTGGCCAGCTTCTGGACTCTCAGGCCATCGTCATCACGGACCGCAAAAAAGACATTATCATTCGCGGTGGCGAAAATTTGTCGGCCCGAGAGATCGAGGAGATCGTGCTGCTCCATCCCGCCGTGGCTGAAGCGGCAGCGGTCTCGGCGCCACATGCGCGATTGGGCGAGGGTGTAGCGGTCTTTGTCACGATTTACGGCGACGAGGCGCCAACGTTGGCAAACTTGACCGAGCTGTGCGCTCAGCACCAGTTGGCCAAGCAGAAATGGCCCCAGTGGCTATCTGTGGTAACAGAAATGCCGAAAACGCCTTCGGGTAAGATTCAGAAAGCCGCGTTGAGAACACAATTAAAGGAACAGGGTGTTCAGCTCAGCTGAGCACCGGACCGAGAGGACACGCACCGTGAATGCATCCAACCCCATACCCACTGACTATGAAACGTTCCGAACGTCCATTCGTGCGTTTTTGAGAGAGGCGCTTACCCCCGATCTCGTCCGGGCGGGCGAACGCACGACCAGCGTGTTCTCCGATTTCGAGGCAGGTCGCCAATGGCAGAGCATCTTGCATGCGAAAGGCTGGGGCGCGCCGGAGTGGCCAATGGAGCATGGCGGCACGGGCTGGGACATCCAGCAACGCTATATTTTTCTTGAGGAGTGCAAGCTCGCTAATGCGCCCAACCCGGTGATGATGGGCATACAGATGCTCGGGCCCATGCTGATGCACTTTGGTACCGAGGCACAGAAAGCCCAGTTTCTGCCCGGCATCATCTCGGGTGATGACGTCTGGTGTCAGGGCTATTCCGAGCCCGGCTCCGGTTCGGATCTCGCCTCCTTAAAAACAACAGCAGATCTTGATGGTGATGAATACGTGGTCAACGGCACCAAGATCTGGACCAGCATGGCGCACCACTCCAACTGGATCTTCTGTCTGGTGCGCACTGACAAGAACGTGAAGCCGCAAGCGGGGATCAGCTTTCTGCTGATCGATATGGCCACGCCGGGCATCACAGTGGCCCCTTTCCCGAGCCTCGATGGCGAGGTCGAGCAGTGCCAGGTATTTTTCGAGAACGTCCGTGTGCCCGCTGCCAACCTGCTCGGGGAAGAAAATCAGGGCTGGACGGTGGCCAAGTATCTGCTGGAATTTGAGCGCGGCGGGCAGCACTTCACCATCGAACTGAAAAAACAGCTGGGCAAACTCCAGCGCGCCATGGCAAACCCCAGCAGTCGCGCCATTGATGATCCGACCTACGCCTACCGCGTGGCAGAGACCGAAATCGACGTCATGGCACTGGAACAGACCGAACTGCGCATCAAGGGCAGCCTGTCTGCAGGAGACAACCCCGGCGCTTTATCTTCTCTCGTGAAGGTGTCGGGCACAGAGCTGGGCCAGCGCTGCGCCGAACTGTTGATCGAAGCAGCCGGACAGAGCGCCATGCCCTGGCAAAGCGAGGTACTCGCCCCTGACTATACCGGCGATACCGCCGCGCCTGCCGAGTCGGTGACCACGATGGCTGAGTACATCAACAGTCGCGCCACCACGATTTATGGCGGCACCGCTGAAATTCAGCGCGGCATCATCGCCAAGCATGTACTGGGGCTCTGATCCATGTCGGCACACCTGACAGAGGACCAGACCCTGCTGCAGGACGCGGCAGAGCGCTACCTGCGCGACAGCTACGACTTCAACCAGCGGCGCGAGCGGATAGCCGGGGGGGTCTACAGCGACCCAACCCAGTGGCAGGCTTTTGCGGAAATGGGCTGGCTCGCGTTACCGGTCGCGGAGGAGTTTGGCGGGCTGGGAATGGGCACCCGGGAGATGGCCATACTGGCCGAGCTGTGCGGGCAGTTCCTTGTCACCGAACCGCTGATCGACGCGCTGGCAGCAACCCACGCCATTATCGGCGTCAGCCAACAGCAAGACAGCCTGTTACCGCGGGTAGCCGAGGGAGAACTGATACCGGTTGCGGCCATTGATGAGGCCGAGACGGCCTCACGCCTCTCACCCGCTACCACGCTGACACAAAACGACGGGGGGTGGCGTCTTTCTGGCGCGAAGCACTGGATCAGCGCTGGCGCCTCAGCCACTCATTTAACGGTGCTGGCGCAGAGCGAAGACGGCCTCGCCTGGGTGCTGGTCCCAACCGCGACCGATGGCGTTGAGTGCGAGCGTTTCCCGACTCATGACGGACGCGGCGGGATGAGCTGTCGATTCGATCTCGCGCTCGAGGCTGACCAGATCCTCCTGCAAGGGCAGGCTGCCGCCGACGCTTTGGAGGCTTACCGGGCGCTGGCGATGACACTGAGTAGCGCCGAGACGCTGGGCGCGACACAGGCGGCACTCGACACCACCGTGGACTACACCAAACAGCGCGTGCAGTTTGGGCAGCCACTGGCTTCATTTCAGGCGCTGCAACACCGTATGTCCAACATGCTGATCCAGACGGAACTCACGCGGTCACTGATTTACGCCGCCTGCAACGCCGCTGATAGCGGTCGTGACGACGCGGCCCGCTTTGCCCGGGCGGCAAAAGTGAAAGCGACCACGGTGGGTAGAAAAGTGTCCCAGGAAGCGATTCAGTTGCACGGTGGCATTGCGACAACCGATGAATATATTGTGGGACACTTTTTTAAACGCATCACCGCGCTGGAAAGCTGGGTATGCTCCAAAGGTGAAGCACTGAAAGAATTCATGGCGCTCTCGCCGTCCTAGCCCTCGCTGGACGATAGCGAAACGCCACGCATCACCACCGAATCGAATGACATCAAACCAAGGAGAAAAATAATGGACCTGCAACTGAAAGATAAAGTGGCTCTTATCACCGGCTCAACCAAGGGTATTGGCCGCGCCATCGCCGAGACGCTGGCGGACGAGGGGTGTCACGTTGGTGTCTGCGCACGGAATGAGGCCGAGGTGGAAGAGACCATCGCCGCACTGACCGCTAAAGGCGTGAAGGCCTGTGGCAGCGTGGTAGACGTGACCGACGCCGCATCGATGGAAGCCTGGGTCAATCAGTGTGCCGACACCCTGGGCGGCATTGATATTTTTGTACCCAACGTCTCCGCAGGCGGCGCGGACAGCTCCGAAGCCGGATGGAGAGCCAACTTTGAGGCCGACATGTTGGCAACCTGGCGTGGCGTTGAGCTGACCACACCGCACCTGTCCAAGTCAGGCTCGGGCGCTATTGTCATCATCTCGACCACTGCGGCAGTAGAGGCCTTCGCGGGACCCAGCCCATACGGCGCTATCAAAGCCGGTTTACTGAACTACTCCAGCAATTTATCCCAAGCATTGGCGGCGTCGGGCGTGCGGGTTAATGCAGTGAGCCCCGGCCCGATCTTCTTCGAGGGCGGCGCCTGGGAGCAAATCAAGACTCACATGACCGATTTCTACGACGCGACCGTCGCCAATATCCCGATGGGCAGAATGGGTACCAACTATGAAATCGCCGATACCGTGGCGTTTCTGGCCAGCCCCCGTTCGGCGTTCACCACGGGCGCTAACGTGGTGGTCGATGGTGGCTTCACCAAGCGGGTGCAATTCTGAATCCACACCGCTACTGAATGCCACGAAAACCCCGGCCTCGGCCGGGATTTTTGTATCGGGACTGAATCTGGTAAGCGCTAATCGATATCTGTAATCAGTTGGTCCAACTCTCTAAGCGTCGAGATCAGTGACTCGGTTGGCAGCCCCTTCTTGCCGACTGTCTCCTCTGCCATGGGCGCAATCGCGCACCGCTCTGGCAACGCCCCGCCCGACGCCAGTACCTCGTAGAGGGTGGGTAGAAAAATAAACTGCAACCACTCCTCGAACTCGAGCGAGTCCATGGCAAAGGGCTGCTCTGAGCTCAATGCCTCCCGAGATGGCGAATCGTCAGACCACAAGTCCAGCTGACGCAGCGCGGCCTCGAGATCAATCAGTTGCGCCGCGATGGCACTGCGCGGGCCTTCCAATTCCACGTCTCTCTCCCAGTTATGAGCCGGACACTCATTTTATTGAGTACCCCAATCTCTGCATCTTACTTGTACTGAAGCCAGTTCCATCTTTTTGCACATTTCAAGGATCCATGGCTGGCTGCGGGCTGACGCAGCGGTAAGGAACGCGCGCAGGTCACCTCGCTGCGCTTGATCGGCTACCTTTCCCCGATCAGCCTAGCTCCATGTTGAAGGCCGGCAGGCTCTCAAGAATCGCTCGACCGTAACGACGGCTGATCAAGCGCGTATCCAATAGGGTTACCCTACCCTCATCATCCTCGGTTCGCAGCAGACGCCCGCTGGCCTGCACCAGCTTTTGTGCCGCATCGGGCACACTGATCTCCATGAAAGGGTCCCGTCCCTGTGCCTCCAGAAGTTCAGAGTGTGCCGCCGCGATGGGATCATCCGGCACCGCAAAAGGAAGCTTGGCGATCACTACGTGCCGGCAATACTCGCCGGGCAAATCGATACCCTCGAAGAAGCTGGCCAGACCAAAGATCGCGGAAGCCTCTCCGGCATCAATATGGGCCCGGTGCTGGTTCAACAACCGCGCTTTGCTCATCCGATCCTGAACCAAAACATGGTGGGTGAGCGCCGGTTCAATCTGTTCGAGCACCGCTTCCATCTGTCGTCGTGATGTAAACAGTAATAGAACACCCTGCTCTCCCGAAATCAGCCCGGGAAGCACCTCAACCAACTCCTGGGTATGCGCCTCCTGATTCCCGGGATCTGACGTCATCGCCGGCACACAAAAAGTGGCTTTCCCGGGATCAAAAGGACTCGCGACCTGCTTCCATCGGGCACTGGCGGGTACGCCAGACCGCTCACGGAATCGCTCAAAAGTCCCCAAAGCAGAGAGCGTTGCTGACGTCACGACCGCCCCCGCCGCGCGCTGCCACAGTGCGTCATGGAGGAGCTCGCCCGGCAGGATCGGGCTCGCCTGACACGCCACACTCTGCGGCATACCGCGATGCTGGCACCAACGGGCCCAGCCATCTCCCGGCTCACCCTCTCCCGGCGCATCGGCAAAGGCACGCCAGACCGCGAGTTGCTGTTCGGCTCTGGCGACCAACCCCTGCGCATTGGCAAGATTCAGATCCGGGTCGCCCGCACCAGCGATCGAACTGTCAGCCGACGAAGGCCCCGCCGTCTGGTTGTTCTCCAAAGCGGCTTCCAATCGCGTTGCCTCGCGATAGAGCTGATCCCACTGCGCAACGAGCCCGGCAGCCTGCTCAGCAAGATCTGCAGGAATACGCCCATGGGGAAAGCGATGCTCTGCCCGCTCAAAATCCGCCTCTGGCAGTAATTGCCACAGCAATTCGGCGATATCCTCGCTACGCTGTATGAGGTCACCGACGAGGGATGTCATGGCCGGAATCAGGCGCTCGTCCAAGCCCTGCGCCACCCAGGCTTCAGCGCTCGCGGCCAGCCACCGCTCGCTGTCCCGGAGCCCTTGTAATGTCCCGCCGGCATGGAATCGCAGAGCAAACTGATTCAGACACTTCGCGGGCAGCTGATGGCCCTCATCAAATACATACAGGCTATCTTCGGGGGCGGGCAGGATGACACCCCCACCTAATCGAAGGTCAGAGAGCACCAGATCGTGATTGGTGACGATCACGTCTGCCTCGTCAAGCCCTTCGCGGGCGCGAAAAAAACTGCACTGAGCAATATGCGGGCATCGTCTGCCCGTGCACTGGCTTTGATCTGTGGTGATGAGTCTGCGGACGCCGGGGGACAGTTGCTCGGGCCAGGCATCCAGATCGCCGTCCCAGCTTCCATCACCCAAGGCTTGAATCATCTCTTCGAGTATGGGGCCAGCCAATTCCTCCTCCGCGCCCAGAAATTCGTCGGGATAGAGCGGTATCAGTGGATCAGCGCCATGGTCTGAAAGCTGATGATCAAGCTTAAGCAGACACACGTATCGGCCACGACCCTTGGCCAGCGCGGCATCAAAGTTCAGGCCGCTGTGCTTCATGACATCCGGCAGATCGCGGAGTAGCAGCTGTTCCTGCAGCGCCACGGTCGCAGAAGCGACCACCAGCTTTTTACCTCGGGCGCGCGCAATCGGCAGTGCCGCGACAAGATAGGCAATGGTCTTTCCAGTACCCGTGCCGGCCTCGACCACTGCGATCGGCGTCTCGGCCTCCGGGTCAGCCAACGCGTTGGCGACCTCCGCAATCATCTGGCGCTGCCCCCAACGCGGCACCAAATTGAGTGAATCGGTCAGTTCCTGATACGCAGCTCGAATCTCGGCTTGCAGGCCCTCATCAATCACATGATGGGCCCTGATCCGTGACATTGCGCGCCAACTGACGGCTCACCGGGTTGGCATACATGGTCAGCAACCACTGCCGATGCTCACTCGGCGCACTCTCAATGCGGGCCCGAAACGACTGCTCTGTCACCGAGCCGTCGTGAAAGGTAAGTTCCGCCGGAACGCTCTCACCCTGTAACCACTCCCACGCCCAGCGATTGGTTTGGTAAAGCCGGTAATGCTGGACCATTTGTCGGTCCAGCGCGGCGACCACCTCCTCCACCGACAAATCTGCCGGCAACGGTTCGCCAAAGTGGAGGTGAACGCAGCCCTTGTCACCCGTAATCCCCCGGGCAATCGAGGACACATCCTCAAACTCCGCCTTGACGTAACCCTCGCCCGCGGCAAGCTCGGCCGCCTTGAGTACATCACAGGGATCCACCTCGTAAGCAATCACTAGTGGGACAATATTGAGGTCCGAGAGCACCGCCTCCGGTGCCTCGCCCCGCTCTCGGGACAGGGTGAGCATTTTGATCACTGCGGGCTCGGTGAGATCGCGTCCGTCCTTAGCCCGACCCTCGCGATGCGCGATCCAGATCGGGTCCCGCCCCGTGTCCACGGAGTCGCGGATATATTGAGACAGCAGCTTGGTTGCCGCCAACAGCGCCCGCGGTCCACTGACATTCCGCTTCACAACGAAACTCTTGTTGAGTCGCATCAGATCGGCCACCCAGGGCTTGGAGAGCAAATTGTCACCAATGGCGATCGCCAGTGTCTTGGCGCCCGCCCGGTGTAGCGCGTAATTGGCATAGGCCGGGTCCATCACAATATCCCGGTGGTTACCGAGATAGACCCGGGCGGCACTCAAATCCAATTCGTCGAGGCCACTGACGGTAAAACGGGATGTTTTTTTGATCATCCGCGACAGATTTGGGGCGATCAGATTCTGGAGATCCTCTACGGTCCGAAGTCGTCTTGCCGCCAACCGCAACCAGATCTTGCCCAATTGTCTTGCCAGCGCAGGCCACAGTGCGCTGACACGCGGCAGCCGCCAGAGCGCGATGGTCTCTGCCAGCTCGGTGTCCCGCGAGAGTCGCTTGAGTACTTCGGGCGCGTCCTGATTGGAATAGGGCCGGATCTCCGCGAACGGGTCATCGGGCTCTGACGCTGGAGAATCTGTCATGCTGGTATCGTCATCGAACGCTGGTGTATTGTGCCGCTGCTGCGGGCTTTCTGGTACCCTGCGCACCGCCCGGCAACCTACCTTTCAGAGACCGTAAATGGAAGCTTCAAGTTCCTTTTTGATGACACTCGGTGCAGCGTCACTGCTGATCAGCTGGATCCTGCTACTCATTGCCGCCTGGCGGGAAGAATATGCCTGGGGCATGTTTGCCCTGCTGCTCCCGCCAGTGGGTTATGGCTATGCGCTATTCCGGCTCGATAAAGCAGGGGCTTCCGTGGGTTGCGCCCTGCTCGGCTGGATTCTGATCTGGTTGGGCTGGTAAACGGGTAAAACACCCTATTATCGCGGGGCCAGCGCGCTCTGCAGTTGACATTAAACCGTGTATCTCAGATGATTCGCGGCCTTTTTTAGACCCTATGGAGCACAACGGTGGCTAATTCACCCCAAGCAAGAAAGCGGGCGCGCCAGAACGATAAGCGTCGCGCGCACAATGCGAGCCTGAGATCACTGGTTCGCACCAAGATTAAGCAGGTCATCGCGGCAGCCGACACGGGTAACGCCGACGACGCCCGCGCCGCCTATGATTCGGCGGTGCCTGTGATCGACAGAATGGCGAACCGCGGCATCATCAAGAAGAACAAGGCAGCTCGGCACAAGAGCCGACTGAACGCCCGCGTCAAGGCGATGGCGAGCTAAAGTCTTTCAGGGTTGGCCGCCTCGCTCAGCCTGCGAGATAATGAGCCAGCCCCGCTTCAATCTCTCTGGTGATGACCCCTTTCAGGGGTCGCACCATGAGCCCCAAACGCACCTCACCCACGACGCGGTCCGCATCCAGCGTGACGGTGCCAGAGAACCCCTTACCATCAAACTGAATCGTTTGGGCTTCCCGCGACACCGAGGCGCCCAGCGTATCGTCTAGGTGCGCGGCAAGTCGCTCCAGCGCGGCCTCCTGAGCGGCCTGATCCAGTTGATGACAGCGCGACAAACGAATAACAGACATTCAATAATCAGATTGGGGCCGGCTGGCAATCCCGCTATCCTACACCCCCTCTTATGCCTACACGCCCTCTCATGATAGATAGCACTCCGCGATGAGCCACTCCGCTGACAGCAGTCATCGCTTCCTGTTTGACGGCGTCGATGTGCGTGGCGAATCGGTGCAAATGTCGGGCGCGCTGACCGATATGCTGGCCAATCAGGCCTACAGCGCGACGTTGAAGCGCCTGCTGGGCGAATTTGCGGCAGCAGCTGTGCTGATCAGCAACAATCTCAAATACGAAGGCCGCATTATTCTGCATGCGCGAAGCAAGCAAGCAGTATCGCTGGTCATGGTCGAATGCTCCAGTGAGCGCCACATTCGCGGCATTGCCCAAGGCGACCTCAGCGCCGAGGCCGAGGATCCCATGACCCTGCTGACAGACGGGCAATTGGTCCTGACCGTGGAACGCGAGGCGGGTCAACGGTATCAGGGCATCATTGCACTTGAGGGAGGCACGCTGGCAAGGGCGCTCGAGGATTACTTCGCACAGAGTGAGCAGTTGGGCACGCGGTTTTGGCTCGCCTCTGACGGGGCCAGCAGTGCGGGGCTTATGCTGCAGCAGCTACCTGCGCAGCTGACAGACGGTGAAACACGCAGCGAGCAGTGGTTAACGCTGTGTTTACTCACCGAGACGGTACAAGCTGACGAGCTGTTGGGCCTAACGCCAGAAGCGTTGTTATTCAAGCTCTATCAGGAGGAAACCGTAACGGTATACCCACCGGCCCCCATTTTGTTTAAATGTCGGTGCAGTCGTGAGAGAAGTGCCGACGCGATATCTCTGTTGCCCGAGTCCGAGCGAGAGGAGATCCTCGCTGAACAAGGCGACATCACGATGACCTGTGAGTTGTGTGGTACGACCTATCGATTTGGTCGGGAAGTTTTGCCCCCTCATAGCGCAGGGACAACGCTGCATTAAAAAATCGATGACGTAGACGCATCGAATTGAGAAAAATGTTTAACAGCAGAATAGATAGTACTCAGCACGGAAACCAACATGAGCGAAGCTGCCATTTCCACCCCGGATATTCACTCCGGCCTCTCTTCAACTGAACTGATCGACATGGCCCTGACACGGGGCGAAGGCGTGTTATCTGACACCGGCGCACTGCGGGTCGAGACGGGCGCACGCACGGGCCGCTCGCCGGCGGATCGTTTTGTCGTCAGGGAGCCCTCCAGCGAGGACGCCATCGACTGGGGCGGTGTCAACCGGCCCTTTGATGCAGATCGTTTTGATGCCCTGTGGGAGCGAGTCAAGTCGCACGCCAATCAGTCAGAGACCTGGGTGCAACACCTGCACGTGGGAGAGCACAGCGATCACTACCTGCCCGTCAAAGTCATTACCGCTACGGCCTGGCAGTCGCTGTTTGGCCGCAACATGTTCATCCGCCCTGACACCTACAACCCGGCCAACAAGCCAGAGTGGAAGATCCTCAATGTGGCCGACTTTGTGTGTGACCCCGAGCGAGATGGCACCCACTCGGACGCCACCGTCATCATTAATTTCGGTCAGCGAAAAGTACTGATTGCGGGCATGCGTTACGCAGGCGAGATGAAAAAAGCCATGTTCTCGGTGCAGAATTTTCTGCTACCCGAGAAGGATGTCATGCCCATGCACTGCTCTGCCAACATTGGCGAAGATGGCGACACCACCCTGTTTTTCGGCTTATCGGGCACCGGCAAGACCACCTTGTCAGCAGACCCGGAGCGCTACCTCATCGGCGATGACGAGCACGGCTGGTCGAAGGGCTCTGTGTTCAACATCGAGGGCGGCTGCTACGCCAAGACCATTGATCTGAGTCGCAAAAATGAACCGGTTATCTGGGACGCGATTCGCGGCGGCGCCATTATTGAGAATGTGGTGCTGGATGATCAGGGGCAAGCCGACTACAGCGATACCAGCCTGACCGAGAATGGCCGCTGCTGCTACCCACTGGAGCATGTCGACAAACGCTCGGAAACTAACGCCGGCGGCGAGCCTAAGTGCGTTATTTTTCTGACCTGTGATGTCTTCGGCGTGTTGCCGCCGATTTCGATCTTGTCAAAAGAGGCCGCCGCGTTTCATTTTCTCTCGGGCTATACCGCCCGGGTTGGCTCTACCGAGGTAGGCGCCGCGGCCGGCATCAACCCCACCTTCTCAACCTGCTTTGGCGCGCCTTTCATGCCTCGTCCTGCCGGAGATTACGCCGAGCTGTTGATCAAACGGATCGAAGACTTCGATAGCCAGGTCTACCTCATCAATACCGGCTGGACGGGTGGCTCCGGCGCCCCGGGTGGCTCGGGATCACGGTTCCCGATCCCCGTCACGCGCGCCGTTGTGAAAGCGGCGCAGGACGGTCTCCTGTTGGGTGTTGAGACCCGCCACATCGAGAGCCTCAACCTCGACTACCCGGTCAGCATCCCGGGTGTGGACGACCAATAT
>CBFHIW010000064.1:0-12642 GCA_965656065.1 Luminiphilus sp.
TGGCGGCGAGTCGACGCTAACCGATGGCGCCGCGCTCATCGAGGAACTCAAGGCAACCCGCCCGGATGACTACGACATTTTGAGCACCCGGCGCTGGGTCTTTTTTAACCGCGGGCCGGGCATTGATCATCGCTTCTCGGCGCCCATCATCGACCTGCTGGGTGGTGAGGGTGTGCCGACGATTCGGGCGTTCTATCCCGTACGGGCCTTCCCCGATATGCCCGATGCCGATGTGGGTGAGGCTTACGCCGCGCTGCGGCGCTTCCATGCCTTGGCCGATGACCCCCGATTTGAACTGACGTTCCGGCTCGGCCCCGGCGACATCATGTGCTTTGATAATCGGCGTGTGATGCACGGTCGCAAAGCGTTTTCAGGCTCGGGTCGGCGCCACTTGCAGGGGGTGTATATTGACCGCGACGAGATCCTGTCGACCGCGCGGGCGGTCAATCGGGCCCGGGCGGCGCGTCAAACAGCCTAAGTCATCAACCGTTACCCAGCTAATACCCATAAAGACACATCAGGGGACACACCATGCCACTGGCCATGCGAGACAAAGTTTTCATTACCGCGGCGTTAACGGGCTCCGGCAGCACGCAGGACCGCAGCGACAAGGTACCGCGCAGCCCCGAGCAGATCGCCACCGCGGCGATCGATGCCGCCAAAGCGGGCGCGGCGGTGGTGCACTGCCATGTGCGTGACCCGGAGACTGGCGCACCGGATCGCGCCGTGCACCTGTACCGCGAGGTGGTGGAGCGCATCCGGGCATCCGACACCGACGTGGTGATCAACCTCACCGCCGGGATGGGGGGCGACATTGTGTTTGGCCCCACTGACGCGCCTTTACCCTTGAGTGAGCAGGGCACCGACATGGTCTCGGCGGCGGAGCGGGTGGCCCACCTCGAGGCCTGCCTGCCTGAAATCGCCACGCTCGACTGCGGCACCATGAATTTCGCCGAGGCCGACTATGTGATGACCAATACCCCCGGCATGCTGCGGGACATGGCAAGCCGCATGGCGGATCTGGGAATCCGGATCGAGATCGAGGCCTTTGATACGGGTCATCTGTGGCTTGCCCAGCAGTTGGTGGGTGAGGGGCTGATCCCGGCGCCGGTGATGGTGCAGCTCTGTATGGGCATCCCCTGGGGAGCGCCGGATGACCTCAATACCTTTATGGCGATGGTGAATAACGTGCCCTCGGACTGGATTCACTCCGCTTTCTCTATCGGTCGGCATCAGATGGCCTACGTTGCGGCGGCGGTGCTCTCTGGGGGCAACGTGCGCGTGGGGCTTGAGGACAACCTCTGGCTGGAAAAAGGCCACCTCGCCACCAACGCCGAGCTGGTGGCGCGGGCGGTGACCATTGTCGAGGCCATGGGTGTACAGGTGATGACGGCGGACGAGGTCCGCGCCGAGCTAAAACTGACTAAGCGGGCGTTACCCTGATGCCAACGGCAGCCATCATTGGCGGTGGGGTGATTGGCTCGGCCTGGGCGTCGCGGTTTTTGTTGAACGGCTGGCAGGTGCGCTTTCACGACCCCGCACCGAACTCCGAGGCCGTGCTCAACAAAGTGTTGGATAAAGCCCGCCGCTGGGTCCCGGAAGTCTACGACCACCTCCCGGCTGAGGGCGAGCTGACCCTCTGCGACAGCATTGCCGATGCGGTGACTGGCGCAGAGTGGATACAGGAGTCCACCCCCGAGCGGCTTGAGATCAAACAGGCCGTGCTGACTGAGATTCAGGCCAGTTGCGAGGCAGATGCGATTGTCGCGTCGTCTACCTCGGGCTTTATGCCCTCGGAACTGCAGGCTGACAGCGCCCGGCCCGAGCAGATTCTGGTCGCGCACCCTTATAACCCGGTTTATTTGTTGCCGATTGTGGAAGTGGTTCCTTCAGCGGCAGTGCCCGAGGAGACGGTGCAGCGCGCGGAAGCGCTGCTGCGCGATATCGGCATGAAACCGATCACGCTCCGCGCCGAAATCCCCGCTCACGTCGGGGATCGACTGCTGGAGGCGGTTTGGCGCGAAGCGCTCTGGCTCATCAAAGACGGCGTGGCGACGACCGAGCAAATCGACGACATCATGACCCATGGTTTCGGTCTGCGATGGGCACAAAAGGGATTATTTGAAACCTATCGCACCGCGGGCGGTGAGGCCGGCATGAAGCACTTCCTTGAGCAATTTGGTCCTTGTCTGCAGTGGCCGTGGACCAAGCTCACCGACGTGCCGGACCTCGACGAAGAACTGATCGATCGCATTGTTGAGCAGTCCGATGCACAAGCCGCCGGGCGCTCGGTCAGCGAGCTCGAGGATGAGCGCGACGCGAATCTGGTGGCCATGCTCAAAGCGCTGCGCAAGGAAGACGCTGCGGCCGGCGCGTTTCTCAATCGCCTCGGGGCTTCCAGTGCCTGATTTGATCACCCATCGACGCTAGCGATGAGCATCGAGTTGGCAACACCGAATTTTTCCAACGAGCAGATTTGTGCCCACCGGGGCGCCAGCGGAAGCTATCCCGAGAACACCCGCGCCGCCTTTGATGCTGCGGCCAGTGTTGGCGCCGGGTGGATCGAGACTGACATTCAATGCCTCGCCGATGGCGAGCTCGTGATCTTTCACGATGACCATCTGGGGCGCACAGCATCGGGGTCGGCAAAGGTCACCTTACTGTCTTGGCCTGAGATGGCTGGACTGGATATTGGCGGCTGGAAGGGCGATGCATTTGCTTCAGAGCGACCCCTGCGCTGCGAGGATTTGATTGCCTGGCAGGGTGAGGCGTCGGACCGACCGGGCATTGTTTGGGAAGTGAAGTGCGACGATGACCCTGCGGCGGTGGATGCCGCCGTTACGGCCATCACTCAGCGACTCGCCGATATCGGTGGTCATCGCTGTATTGTCTCGAGCTTCAGTCGCGATGTCTTATTGGCACTCAGACCCCGGTTGCCCGAAATACCCATGGCGCTGATAGCCGAGGCGCTACCGGAGGACGGCGTCTCCTTTTGTCGCGAGCATGGGCTGGAGGGAATTCATCTCGATGGCCATCAGGTCACTCACGACTCGGCGCGCGCAGCGCTGGAGGCCAACCTAGCGCTGCGCTGTTACACCATCAATGACGTTAAAGAGGCCCAGCGCCTCGCCGCGCTCGGCGCATCGATGGTCATGACCGATTTTCCAGAGCGGTTTTTAAACAAGCGCTAATGGCTCAGTCGGGCAGGGTGCCCAGATCAAAACCCGTTTCCTCTGGCACTGCCTTTGGCCAGTTTGTGCGCCATACCTCGCGGGAGACCGGCCCAACCGGGACCGGCGCGCGCTCAAACCCGGGTTGGCAATCGATCAAAGGCGCCACCACCACGTCGTGTCGCGGCACGATAAAAAACGGAAAGCTGTAGCGCTCCTTACCAGACGCATTCACTACCTTGTGGGGCGTGGAGACAAAGTAGCCGCCTGACCACAGCTCAAGCAGGTCGCCAATGTTCACAACCATAGTGCCAGCCGGTGCTTCAACCTCGAGCCATTCAGTCTGTTCATGGGGACGCAGCCACAGGCCGCCCACCGCATCGGGGAACAGCAGGGTCAGGGCGTCGGTATCCTTGTGGGGGTGAATCCCAAAGCCATCATTCGGATTGCTGGGAGGATAATGCAGTAGCGTCATGTTGGTCAGGGGCTGATCGAAGTGCGCCAGAAAATCAGCCACGTTCACCTTCATGATCTGCGCGATCAGGCCAAGTAGCCGTCGACCCGTGGCCTCGCAGGCCTGCCAAAAAGCTTCGGTGCTCTCTCGCAGATGGGCAGGCTCGCGCGGCCATCGGTTAGGGCCGTAAAGGTCACAGGCGATGCACAGCGGGTCGTCCCCTGCGACCTCGGCGTGGAGCTTGTAACCCTCGTACCGGTCGGGCGTGACGCCCTCGGTGTTGGGTGAGAAAAAGCCTAATGGGATGTAACCCCGATAATTATCGGGCGTGATGCGCTCCGCCAGCTTCTCGGCCAGCGGGCGGTCGAAATAGTCGACTAGCTGTTGCCGCAGATCGCTCACGAGTTCAGCGGGCACGCCATGGCCTTTCACCAGCACAAAGCCGATATCGCAGAGCGCGCGCTCCAGCGTGGGCAGAATCTCGTCATCATCGCGCTCGAGATCAATCGTCGGAATGGCGGGCGATGAGGGCATCAGTTTGGCGTTCCTCGGCTGTCTCATGGCGGGCACAACAGGTCGCAACCCACGGCGGGCCTGCCACGCATCTTCGATGAGTCAGGGCGGGGCTGTAAAGCGCCCGGCTTGCTGCCAGATCTGCGCTGAATCCGGCCTTTCCCACCGCCTCGATGAGTCGGCATAATCCAGCCCACTGTGAAGACAGGTAGCCTTGTATGGAATCGATGTTGAACCGCCGGTTGTTCACTGTTGCGCTGGTCTGGCTGACGCTAACAGCGGTTAACAGCATGGCGCAGGCCGAACCCGCGGCGAGCCCCAAGGTGGTGTTTGTGATTGTCGATGGCATTCCTGCAGACGTGATTGAGCGCGTGCCCACCCCAACTATCGATGCCATCGCCGCAGTGGGGGGGTATGGCCGGGCGACTGTGGGCGGCCCTATTGGCGAGCCCGGTGAAACGCCCACGATCTCGGCGCCGGGGTATATGAGTCTGATTACGGGCACCTGGGCCAATAAACACAACGTCTACAAAAACTACGGCATCTCGCCTGATTACCGTTACTGGAATCTCTTTCGCCTAGCCCGGTCGGAGAAGCCCGAGCTCGAGCTCGCTATTTTTTCGACCTGGACTGACAACCGCACCATTTTGCTTGGCGAGGGGTTGGCCTCGGCAGGTGACTGGCTTTTTGATGCGGTGGTGGATGGCCTCGAGGAGGACGCCGCGCGATTCCCGCCGCGGCCCTCGGATGCCCACATCGCGGATATCGATGATGCGGTGAGCCGCGAGGCCGCACATCTGATTGAGTCCAAGGGCCCCGATTTGTCCTGGGTGTATCTGCAATACACCGACGATGTAGGCCACGAGCATGGCGATAGCCCGGAGCTCGATCAGGCTGTGATCGATATGGATGCGCGGCTCAGCCTGGTCTGGTCAGCGGTGGAGGCCCGGCAAAAGGCCTTCGGTGAAGACTGGTTAGTCATCGTCACCACGGATCACGGGCGCGATGCAGAAACCGGCCGTGACCATGGAGGACAGACGGAGCGCGAGCGCACCATTTGGATCGCCACCAACAGTCAGCGACTCACGCCAGACTTTCATGCGACGCCCGAAATTGTCGATATCTATCCTTCTATCGCCTCGCATTTGGGGATTAGTATCCCTGAACAGATCGCGCGCCACCTCGACGGCGCGTCATTTATCAAATAGGGATAGGCATGGATCGAGCGCGCATGAGCGAGTTTGACTACATCGTTATTGGTGCCGGATCGGCGGGTTGCGTGCTGGCCAATCGATTGAGTGAGGATCCCGCGCATTCGGTATTGCTCCTTGAGGCGGGTAAGGATGACCGCAGTCTGTTTATCCGCATGCCGACGGCGTTGTCGATTCCCATGAACACACCGCGTTTCAGCTGGGGTTACTGGGGTGAACCCGAGCCCGGGCTCGACGGGCGTCGTATGGATTGCGCTCGAGGCAAAGTGCTGGGGGGCTCTTCAGCGATTAACGGCATGGTGTATGTGCGCGGGCACGCCGATGATTTTGATCAATGGGTGGAGGCAGGGGCTACCGGCTGGAGCTACGCCGACTGCCTGCCTTACTTCAAGCGCGCAGAGCGTTGGATGGGTGGAGAAGATCCCTACCGCGGCGGTGAGGGGCCGGTCGATACCTGTAACGGCAACAATATGAAAAACCCGCTCTACACGGCGTTTATTGCGGCGGGAGAAGAGGCGGGGTACGGCCGCACTGAGGACTACAACGGGTACCGTCAAGAGGGCTTTGGCGCTATGCACATGACGGTGCGGCGCGGTGAGCGGTGCTCCACCGATTGGGCCTACCTTGCGCCTGCCCGCAAACGGCCGAATCTGACCGTGGTGACAGAGGCAGAGGTCGACAAGCTGACCTTGTCGGGTAAGCAGGTCACCGGTGTCCGGTATCAGCGGAGGGGCGTGATGTGTGAGGCGTCTGCCCGGCGAGAGGTCATTCTGAGTGCCGGGTCTATCGGCTCGCCGGCGATTCTGCAACGCTCCGGCATTGGGCCTTCTCAGGTGTTGGCTGAGGCAGGTGTGCCGATGCAGCACGAGTTACCGGGCGTCGGCGAAAACCTCCAGGATCACCTCGAGGTCTACTTTCAGTACCGGTGCAAGGCGCCCATCACCGTGAACGGTCACCTCGGCTGGCTAGCCAAGCTGCGCATCGGCGTGCAGTGGGTGCTCACCAAAACGGGGTTGGGCGCGACCAATCACTTTGAGTCCTGCGGATTTATTCGCTCCCGAGCGGGGCTCGCCTCGCCCGACATCCAATACCACTTCTTGCCCGCCGCGATCCGCTACGACGGCAAGGCAGCCTTCGAAGGCCACGGCTTTCAGGTGCATGTGGGGCCCAACAAACCCGAGAGCCGCGGCACGGTCCGTATCTCGGGCCCAGATGCAAAAGACGAACCGCAAATTCTCTTTAATTACCTCGCTACCGAGCAGGACCGCCAGGACTGGCGCACCTGCCTGAGACTCACGCGGGAGATTCTTCAGCAGCCAGCGCTCGATGAGTACCGCGGCGACGAGATCCAGCCGGCGGTTGATTTGTCGGATGACGAGGCCACCGATCGCTGGGTGCGCGAGAACGTCGAGACGGCCTATCACCCCTCCTGCTCCTGCAAGATGGGCGCGGCAGATGACGCCATGGCCGTAGTCGACCCCGAGTGTCGTGTGCGCGGGCTCGACGGGTTGCGGGTGGTTGACTCGTCGATCTTTCCGACCATTCCCAACGGCAATCTCAATGCGCCGACCATCATGGTGGCCGAGCGGGCGTCTGATTTGATTCGCGGCAAGGCGCCGCTGCGCGATGAGTCGCCTGTCTGGGAGGCGCCCGAGTGGCAGAGCCGGCAGCGTGAGGGCGCCCCGGTACGAGCCGTTCCCGCGGGCCCCGCCGCATGATGCGCTGCAGATGAACGCGATTCTCGCCACCGCTATTGCGGTGACCACGCTGACGTCACTGCTACTGGTGCTGCGTTACCGCAATACCCGCATCGAGGGCAGTGCTCCCATGCCGCTGGTGACGTTTTTGGCAGTGCTGTTTACCTCGGGGCTCGATGTAGGCTTGTTGATGTTTCCCATGGTCGACTTCGAGATTTTTGCCAGCGAGCCGGACTACGCCTTTGCCAACCCCTTGGCGTTGGAGTTTGGTTTCTGGGGTTTTCTAGTTTGGGGCTTTTACTTCCTCACTACCTTTTACTTCTGCGTGGTTGAGCCCCGACTGCAGCTGTTTGAGATCCCGGCGATTAAGCTGATCAACAACCTCACGATCATTGGCACCTGTGCCTTCACCGGCTATCTGTTTTTGCATTATCTGCCTGGTTACATCGAGGGCATTCCTGATACCGTGCGTTACGCCTTGGTGGCAGGCACGGTGCTGGTCGCCGTGATTTCCAGTACC
The DNA here is from genome assembly GCA_965656065.1 of Luminiphilus sp. Classification (GTDB taxonomy): domain Bacteria; phylum Pseudomonadota; class Gammaproteobacteria; order Pseudomonadales; family Halieaceae; genus Luminiphilus. The sequence goes on from CBFHIW010000064.1 coordinate 7,566, forward strand.
CAGATCCGTTTTGTAAAGGTGCTCAGTCTGGCTTCGAGTGGCTTGTTCTTCGCATTGATTGCAGGGTCTTTCATCGCGTCGGGGATGGGCGTATCGGGCTTTGCGGATACGCTCGGTCAGCTGGGTGATTACTTCGGTCAACTGCCGCGCTTTGTGTTTCCGATCAATGACTACCACGCCTTTTATCTGTTCTGGTGGTTTGCCTGGAGCATCATGATCGGCCAGTTCGTCTCGCGTTTTGTCAGTGGCTTCACGGCCTGGCAACTGCTGCTCTTGTTGCTGATCGTGCCGTCGATTCCCATCGCGCTCTGGTTCTCGGTGCTGCACTGGTACTTCGCCAACGAGATCTCGATCGCAGGGCTCATGAGCTGGGCCATGATGGGCGTGGGGATCTTGTTCGTGGTGAACTCGCTCGATTCGCTGACCCGGCTTTACACCACGAATATTGGCCTGACCGTGGAGGCGCTCGGCACCAAGCGCTACGTGGCGGTGAACTGGGTGATCCTGTTTTTGCTCATCATGGCCTTCCAGTTCACGCCCTTCAAAATCGAATGGGTGGGGCTGGTGGTGGTGGGTATCTATGCCGCGATTTACACCTTGGTCTTTCTGCGTCGCGCCGCGTTGCGATCAGTCCCTGCCTGAATTCCCAAGCTCCGTGAGCGCCTGATAGGTAGCCACTTTGAGATCAAAGCGGTGCCGGTCGCTGTGCGGTGTGCCCAGTACCTGCGCCATGAAGACGACAACGAGATCTTCCTCGGGGTCTATCCAGAACTTGGTGTTGGCGATGCCACCCCAGGAATATTCGCCCTTAGAAGAGATGACTCCTACTTGCGCAGGATCAGTGATGACGCCCGCCCCCAGGCCAAAGGATTGGCCGGGGTATAGATGCGAGGCCGGGTACTCGGTGGCACCGTTATCGCGAACCTCAGGCGTTAGACGCGCCATGGTCATGGCCTGAACCGTCTTGGGCCCAAGGATACGCACGCCATCCAGGCTCCCGCCCCGACGGAGCATTTCGCAGAAGCGCCAGTAGTCGTGCGCGGTGGAGATCAGGCCAGCGCCTCCTGAGAACAGCGTCACTCCGGAAGGCGGTGGCAGGAGCTCAGCGGGCATTGGATTCATCTCTTGCCCTGCGGCGCTCCAGAGATGACTGCCCGCCATGCGCGGTATTTTGTCAGCGGGCACGTTGAAGAAGGTGTCGTGCATTTCAAGTGGGTCAAAAATGCGCGTTTGAAAAAACTGCTCCAGAGTTTGTCCGCTAAGGCGCTCCACCAGCGCACCCAGCACATCAGTCGCCACGCTGTAGTGGTATCGGGTGCCGGGCTCAAAACGCAGGGGCAGGGTCGCAAGTTCCTCGATAAAGCTATTGAGATCCGGGCTTTGGCGTAGGGCAGCGTCGCGGTAGGCGCGCTCTACAGGATCTTCAGGATGCCAGCCGTTAGTGAGGCCCGCGGTGTGGGTCATTAAATGCTCGATGGTCATCTGATTCTGGGGCGGAACCAGCTCTCCATCGACTAAAAGCTGCATCGCTTCGAGTTCCGGCAGGTATTTGGCCACCGGATCCCCAAGGTGAAAGGCGCCTTCCTCGTAGAGGATCATCGCCGCGACGGTCGTGATCGGCTTGGTCATGGAGAAAATGCGGAACAGCGTATCGGTTTCCATCGGCCGCTCATCGTTGAGCCCGAAGCGGCCGGCTGCCTCAAAATGCACGACCTGCCCGTGCCGCGCGACCAGCGTCACAGTGCCCACTAAATTCCCATCCGCAATCTCGCGCTCGACAAACTCGGTGATCTTGCCCAGCCGGTCGTTAGAGAAGCCAACTTCCTCTGGGTCAACTAGGGCTACCTCGGATGCCTGCAAAGGCATTGCCAACAGAGGAATGAGTGAGAGAAGTAATAGCGCTCGAGCGATCATTGATTCAGTCATAGTGGCATTGCGTGGTTCGGTCGAGCACTGTTGTTGATGCCGCCACCCAAGTCAACGTCCGGCGTCATAGATAGAGCGCTGCGCCTCAAAGTGTGTGTTTTCGCTATACCCCTTCTGGCGATACGCGAAATACACCATGCTGCGTTGGCTATCGGATGTGTTGCCGAGTCCACGATGCAGGATGCGGTCATCGAAGATCAGGCAGGACCCGGCAGTCAGAGTAGAAGAGAAGGCCTCGGGCACCACTTGCTCGGCATGGGCGACCAGCTGTTCTGGCGTTGTCGTTTCATGCTGATACACCAGCTCATCGCTGACGAGAGCCGGGTTCTGCAGGTGGTTGGTCAATCGGTGTGACCCCTTTGCCAACTCGGTGGGGCCCATGGCCAGCGGCGTGTCATGGAGTGCAATCATCACGTTGAGCGCATGGGCCGGGAGATGGTTTGCACTGACGTGGGGTGAGTCAATATGCCAACACTGTGCCGGACTGCCCGGATCGGAATACACCACGCCGCTAAAAGAATGCTCGGCATTTTCGCCGAGGACGGCGGCAATCAGCGGCCACCAGGGTAGTGCGCGTTTATTAACGCCAAATTCATCCGGCGAGATCGGAATGTCCCAGCGCCCGGGAGAGCGCTGCACCACCTCGTCGAAGCCGGCCTCGCTGCCGATGCCGATCGACTGCGAGCCCAGCGCTGACATCACCTGATCGCTGCGGTTCAACGCAACCTCGAGCAGGTGAGCGATAAACTCGGGGTCGCAAAAGGCCTCGACCAATAGGTAGCCGTCTTCTTCGAGCTGCCGTAGTGCGTCGGCGAGCGACACTCCCGTAGCCAATTCCTCTACAGCCTGTTTGTCAGTGTTGCTCATGTGCGCATGATGATTGGGCGTGAGTGTGCTGCCAGCCTGCGTATTAGTGCAGGCGGACATCCTGGCGTTTCAGTTCCGCCTGAACTTTACCGATATCCAGTTCATCGAAGCCGCGCTTTTGCTGTGCGGCAAGTGCGGCCGCTACGCCTGCACCCTGGCCTGTGACGGTGCAGCACATCATGTTGCGGGTAGCGGCATGGCTGACGCGGTCACCGCCCGTGATGCGCCCCGCGCAGATCAGATTTTTGACGCCCTTTGGCAGCAGGGTGCGGTAGGGCACCTGAAAGTAGCGGCCAGTGGTAGGCAGAATGAGAATGCCGTAACCGTCGATGAATTCGGGGAAGATGCCAATAGTGTCCTCGAAGCGACCCTGATCGCGCACATCCGCCTCGGTCATGTTGTAAGCGGCATCGATTTTCCGGGTATCGCGGATGCCCAAGGTCATGCCGAAATTGCGCAGCTTGGCGTTTTCGCAGCCCGGGGTGTACTGCTTCAGCGCCTCAATCGCCAGCATGGCCTGCTTGCGACCCTCCATCTCACCACGGGTCAGGTCATTGGGGTCGGTGCCGTCATAGCCCAGCAGGTGCACGAGGTTCAGATAGGTCAGATCCCCCGTGTCATAGAGCGCACCCCAGGTGCCGGCGATGGTGTCGAGGTGCTCGGGGATTAACCCCGCCTCGCGCGCTTTTTCGAAGGGTTTGCGCAAGAAGGGAGAGAACATCTCGTCTTCTTTGCCTGTGGTCTCCACGGTCCATTGGCCATAAGCCCAGTCGCGATAGGTTTGCGGGTCGGCTTTCACATGCTCGATAAATTTCGTCTTGTTCACGCCTGACATCGAGAACATCACCGAGGCGCCGATCATGTCTTCTTTGGCTTGCTTTAATGTGATCGCACCTGCGCGGTGCGCGACATCGGCATCGCCCGTCGCGTCGATGACCCGCTCAGCCAGAATCGCCTCGCGGCCGGCCTTGCTCTCAACAATCACGCCTTTAATGATGTCACCCTCCATGATGGGTGCGACAAACAGTCGATGCAGCATGGGCGTGATGCCGGCTTCCTCCACCAGCGTGTCAGCCACCCACTTAAAGGCCTCGCCATCGATGGCGTGGCTGTCGGATTGAGGCTCCTTCACCGCGGCACCCATGTCTCGAGCACGTGTTTCAAACTCAATGCCGACACCCTCGGTATCGACCGTGTGTTCGTGGCGATACCAAGCAAAGCCCTCTACGCCCACCGCGGTGATGTTGCCGCCAAAGCAGCCAAACCGCTCCAGCAGGGTGACCTGACTCCCTGCCCGGGCAGCTCCCAGAGCGGCGGCCAAGCCTCCGGGGCCGGACCCCACGACTAGAACCTGGGTTTCATGAATAACAGGGATCTCTCTGGCGGGTTCACGGATAGACATTGGCGTCCTCTTCAGAGGTGTGTTGAGTGGCACCGACCTGATTGGCATGGGCGGTGGTGTTGCCGACGCGCCTCAATCTTATGACAAAACGCCCTCTCTGAGGGCGTTGGCAGATGTCGGATAACAGGCATTCACAGGAGTGTGTGTGTACAACGCGCCTGACTTCACGGCGACCTTAACCTTTTCGGAGACAGAGCACTCTGGTGGTATATTTTGCCGGGTGTGGGCTCCAGTCACAGGTTTGGCCTGACCCTTGCCGTGGATAATGCCTTGAAAGGCGCTCAGCCACGGCGTTCGTGAGGAAAAGAAATTGAAAGCAGCGGTGTGTCGTGAGGTTGGCCAACCACTCTCTATCGAGGAGTTGGCCATTGCCGAGCCTGGGCAGGGCGAAGTGAAAGTGAGGTTGGCCGCCTGCGCTATCTGCCACAGCGACATTATGTTCATCGATGGCCAATGGGAGGGAACGCTGCCGGCGGTCTATGGGCATGAAGCGTCCGGTATTGTGGAGTCAGTCGGTCCGGGCGTGAGTGACGTTTCTGTTGGAGACCATGTGGTGGTCACGCTCATTCGCTCCTGTGGAGACTGTCACTATTGCTCGCGCTCGATAGAAACCCAGTGTGAAAAAACGTTCTCGCTGGATGAGCACAGCCCGCTGTCAGATCAAACGGGTGCCACCATTGGCCAAGGTTTGAATGCGGGTGCCTTTGCCGAGTATGTCGTTGTGGAGGAAAGTCAGGTGTGCGTTATCCCGTGGGAACTGCCGTTGGATGTCGCATCAATGTTGGGCTGCGGGGTGCTCACAGGGTTTGGCGCAGTTGCGAACACGGTAGACCTCTCGCCCGAGAGCACTGTCGCTGTCATCGGCTGTGGCGGCGTTGGCAT
>CBFHIW010000065.1:0-12419 GCA_965656065.1 Luminiphilus sp.
CAGCCTCAAAGCGCCGATTAAGCAGGTCTCCGCGCCCCACAGCCCAACGCCGTTCTCGCCTGAATTAGAGGCGGCTTATCTGCCAGACGCGGACAAAATCACGGCGGCGATCAAAGCCACGCTAGCTTAATTAGCGCGATATCAGGAGCGGAGTAGTGAGCGATATTTATCCCATCGCGGTGCCCAAGTGGGGCATTGAAATGGTGGAAGGCACCATCACCAACTGGAACAAAGCTGAGGGCGATGCCATTAGCAAGGGTGATGAAGTGTTCGAGATGGAGTCGGACAAAATCGTCAACGTTTGGGACTCCCCGGTAGACGGCGTGCTTCGTCGTGTGCTGGTGCCTGCGGGTGATGCGCATCCGGTCGGTGCGCTCCTCGGGGTGATTGCTGACGCCAGCGTCGCGGACAGTGATATCGATGCCTTTATTGCCGCACACAGCAGTGCGCCTGTCGAGGCCGAGGCGGCGCCCGCTGCCGACGAGTCCGCAGCGAAACAGACCGTGCAAACCGGCGACGCCTACACCCGTTCCTCTCCCAGCGTGCGCCGATTGGCAGACGAATTAGGTGTCGACCTGGGCACCGTCACCGGTACGGGTCGCCGCGGCCGCATCACTGACGAGGATGTTAAAGCTGCCGCGGGAGGTGGGAGCGGTACACCTGATGGGGTCGAGGTCATTCCGCTGACGGCGACTCGCAAAACGATTGCGCGCCGGCTGACCGAAGCCAAGCAGACTATCCCCCACTTTTACCTGACGGCCGAGTACGAGTTGGACGGCCTGCTTGCCCATCGTGCCGCGCTCAACGAATCCGGCGATGTCAAAGTTTCAGTCAACGATCTGATTGTCTGGTGCGTGGCGCAGGCGCTGATGAGGGAGCCCCGCGTTAATGTGAATCTGGTGGGCGACGATATTCACCAATTCAGTGCGGCCCACGTCTCGGTCGCGATTGCCACCGATGATGGCCTTTACCCGGCCACGGTTTACAACGCCGACAGCAAGTCGCCGGCGGAAATCGCCACCGCCACTGCCGAGCTGGCTGACAAAGCGCAAACCGGTAAACTGGCCAAGGAAGACATCTCCGGCGGCTCTTTCACCGTCTCCAATCTGGGCATGTACGGGATCACCCAATTTACTGCCATTGTGAACCCGCCCATGGGCGCCATTCTGGCGCTGGGCAAGGCTACCCAGCAGGTAGTGGTCGAAGACGGAGAGCAGCGGGTGGCGACAGTGTTGAACGCCACCCTGTCCTGCGATCACCGGGTGATTGACGGCGCGGTGGGTGCGCAGTACCTCGCGGTACTCGGCGAGGTCATCTCCGGGCTCTGAGCAAAACACTGCTCAGCATAAAGGTCAGGACTTTGAGCGTTGCACCAAGACTTGGGCCTAGACCCAAAGGCGCACAAAAAATCAGTCAGTGACCAATGCGATTTTCGGCACGAAGATTTGTAGCAGCAACGCAGAGATCAGGTGCAGGCTGGCGATGAGCAAAAAGACGCTCTCGTATCCCGCTGCCTGAATCATGAAACCTGCCAGCAATCCGAGCAGGCTCCCACCCAGACTCCCGACCGCACCGAACACGCCCCACACCGTCGCCACGCGGTCAGCCGGAAAGAGATCAGTAGGCAGTGTAAAGAACACGGCGCCCTTGATTTGAATGGCGAACAAGCCAAAACAGATCAGGGCCAGCGCCAGCACACTGGATTGAGTGTAGTACGCGGGCACGACTGCAACGGCGACCAGCACGGCACCCAGCCAAATCACTGTTTTGCGCGCTCGGTTAATAGAATGGCCGCGGGTGACCATCGACGAGCTCAGGGAACCGCCCACCAAAGCACCCAAATCCGCCGCTACCCATGGCAACCACGCAAACAAAGCGATGGCCCGGAGGTCAAAACCTCTGACGTCGATGAGATATTGAGGGAGCCAGAACAAGAAGAAGTAGAAGGGAAAATCGCTGACCACGCGAGCAATGAGAATGCCCCAGAATTGACGATAGCGGAGTAAATCAGTCCAGCCACCTTGGCTCCGCTGACTCGATCGGTTTTCCATGATCAAGGTCTTCTCGGCGCTATCAATCGAGGGGTGTGTCTCTGGCAAGTGATACCAGCGTTGCCACAAAAGCACCCAAATTAGTCCCAATGAGCCCGGAATAATAAAGGCCCACTGCCATCCGAGAGATTGCATTGTCCAGACCGTGAGCGGCGGTGTAATGATTGCGCCGAGGCCCGCACCCAACATAAAGATAGCCACTGCGGTCGAGCGCTCATTCGCGGGAAACCACTGGGCGACTGCTTTACTGGCCGCCGGGAAGTTCGCCGCCTCGGCAATACCGAGAATCACTCGCAGCGTGAAGAAGCTCCAGAGTCCGCGACCTAGGGCATGCAGGATCGTCGCCACGCTCCAGAATACGGCTGCAAGACTGAAGGCGCGCTTGGTGCCCAAACGATCGATCAGCGGGCCCGAAATCAGCTGGCCAATGCCATAGGCTAACAAAAAGCCACTGGTGATCAGTCCGTAATCGGCATCACCGATGCCAAACTCGCCTCGCACCACGGGTGCCACCACGCCAAATACCGACCGGTCGATATAGTTGATGGTGGTGATGACCGCCAACAAGATCGCGATGCGCCAGCGTACAGCCACGGCTGCCCCCCTTTCTTGGGTTAGGCACTCTGTCTCTCAGATCAGAGTGGCTGCCAGATTGACCACAGTACCGCCGCCGACAGCACAATGAGTATCACGCCAAACCCACGGTCCAACAAGCCACCGTGCTGCATGAAACGGCCCGACCAAGCAGGCTGGGATAACAACATCGCCACCACTGTGTACCAGAGCGCATCAATCACGGCTGCAGTGATCGCGATCATAAGTTGGGGCTTCAGCGTGGCATCGGGCTGGATGAACTGGCTGAAAAGCGCCGCAAAAAAGACCGCGACCTTCGGGTTAGATAAAGCGATCACAAGGCCTTCTCTCGCCGCTTTTCCACCGCCTCTGTTCGCCTCTTCGGTATTAGCAGAGGCACCGCGCTGCGCCATGAGCGCACGACAGCCCAGGTACAGGAGAAAGCCAGCCCCCAGGACACGCAGCCCATCAAACCAGGTTGGCTGAGCCAACAGCAGCGCCCCCAATCCACTGACCATCAGCGCTGCCCACAAGAAAGTGCCAAAACCGTGCGAAAACGCACAGATAACGCCGGCTCGGGTGCCACTGGTGACCGAGTGACGCACCACGATGGCAAGACTGGGCCCGGGCGACATCGCGCCCAGCAGACACACCAATGCCAGCGACAGCCACGCGGATAATGTCATCCCCAATGCCCTCCTGCCTTGGACTGAATTTTCGGCCGTCGCGGTGTGATCGGCAATGTCCGGTCATGTTGCCGAAACCGTATAACTGCTGTATCTTCACAGGGTTACTAATACATTTCTAACAAAAGTCTGCGGTCCGACTGCGATAGACAGTAACCGCTACCGAACGCCCCAGCATCGGGGCACTGGAGGAGCACGTCGTGTCATACCAGTACAAAGCACGTCCTACCACATTTCATCGTAAAACCATTGTCGCAGGTGTTGCCGCGGCCATTGGCGCGGGAAGCGCCGGCTTAAGCTGGAGTGCAGAGCTTGAAGAAGTCGTGGTCACAGCACGGCAGCGCGCGGAGTCATCGCAAGACATCCCGATGATGGTGCAGTCCATCTCTGGCGAAGACCTGCAAAAGCAGGGCATCACAACGCTGGAGGACTTCTCTCGACAGGTTGCGGGCCTCAACGTGCAAACCACGGTGCCGGGCCAAAACACCATTGTCTTCCGCGGAGTCAGTGATGGCGGAGGTTTCTTGGTAGATCCGACGGCTGCTATCTATCTGGACGAGCAGCCCATGTCCCTGACCTCGGCGGCGCCCGATATCTACCCTGTAGACCTTGCAAGAATAGAAGCGCTTGCGGGCCCTCAATCCACACTCTATGGCGCCTCATCTCAAAGTGGCGCGGTGAGAGTCATCACCAACAAACCCGACCCCAGTGCCTTTGACGCCAACATTGGTGCCGGCATCTCGAACACCAAAGACGGCGGCACAGGCTACCAAGTCGATGGCATGGTCAACATTCCACTGAGCGACACCGTGGCCATCCGTTTGGCCGGCTTCAGCGCGCGTGACGCGGGCTTTATTGACAACGTGTTGGGCACGACTGTTGATGCGGGTGTCGGCTTCCCGGGCCTGGCGGGCTTGGGAGGCGGCGCAACCAATGCGAGCGCCGTCTCGGACGATATCAACGAAACAGATTGGATGGGAGCGCGAGCCTCGATCCGCTGGTTGGTCAATGACAACTGGACTGTCACTGGCACGCTCAATTACCAAGACGTTGAATCGGACGGATACAACGACTTTGACCCCAGCGTGGGTGATCTCCAAACGATTAAGTTCAACAAAGAGATCCGAACAGACGAATGGACTCAGACGAGTTTAATAATTGAAGGCGACCTAGGTTTTGCGCAACTGGTATCTGCGACGTCTTATTACGACCGCGACATGTTCTACTCCAATGACACGCAGTCCTATGCGGCGTACTTCCACTACTCATTCGGCATTTACTACGGCTATGCCACCTATGACTTTGGTCTCGATCCCACCGGGTATCTGACCAATGAGCAAAATAATGAGAGTCTCACGCAAGAGTTCAGGTTGACTGGTAGTACAGATCGCATTGATTGGACGCTGGGCGCCTTCTGGCAGGAGTCGGAGGAGTTCTGGGATTTCTATACCTATGAGGACGGCTACCGCAATTCACCGGCCTTCGAAGCCTGGAGTTATTACTATCCCGGCATCGCACCCACCGACGCGTGGTGGAACTCCTATCAGGGTACCGATAGAACTGACAAAGCGGTATTCGGCGAGGTCGATGTTGAAATCATCGAGGATCGACTGACTGCGCTGCTGGGCGGCCGCTGGTACGATGTTGAGCGAGAGCTGAGCTATACCGTTGAAAGGCCGGATGCGAGGACAGATCGACAACTACCGAACCGCGAAGCGACAGACGATGGATTTATTCCAAAGTACGGCCTGGAACTCCAAATCACTGATGACGTGATGGTTTACGGCGTCTACTCGGAGGGTTATCGGGTGGGTGGCACCAACCGCGGTCGGGGCCTAGACATTGGGGGCAACGGAAAATTTGGCCCGACCCTGCCAGTGGTATATGAATCTGACATTCTGGAGAACACCGAATTCGGTCTGAAATCCACGTTCCTCGATGGGCGCATCATGTTCAATGCGGTCTACTACACCATGAAGTGGAAAGACATGCAGATCGAAGTGACTGACCCGAGTAATCAGTTGGGCAGTTTGAGTGGTGGCGCCTATCAAAACATCCCCTTCCAAATCGTGGTCGGTAACGTCGGCGACGCGGAGGTAGACGGTTATGATCTGGAACTCAAGGCGCTGCTCAGCGAGAACTTCGAAATCGGCTTCAACATGACCGATATTCAGGATGCTTTCGTCAACGCCGCGCAGGAGTACGATGACCCTCGTGTACCAGGCGGGAAGGTGCCATCGGGGCTTGCTAAGCAGTCTGCGCTACCTCTGTTTGCAGACAGCAGCTACTACCTCTACGCCGAATATTCAGGTATGAATGCCTTTGGCGGTCTTGCTGGAATTCGCATCCAGCACAGCCATGTGGGCGAATCGCTGAATCAGCTGACGGACGGCTTCACATCGCCGCGTCTGACTCAGGGCGACTATGACATCACCGATGCAGTCATCACCTGGGAGAAGGGCGACTGGTCAGCGCAGTTGCGCTTCAATAATATCTCCGACGAACGGGGTATTACTTACGAGGATACATCTGATTTCGATACTGTCTGGGGCCGAAACAGCTCTGCTGTGATCAGACCTCGCAACTACGCGCTGTCGATCAGACACTACTTCTAATCTCAGCGGGCAACAAAAAGGGGCGCTTCGGCGCCCTTTTTTCGTTGCCCCACTGGCAATTGCGTCGCTAACCCCAGTTTGCAGGCCAGCACTCCAGCCCGTGGATCGCATTGCGAATATCCATGGTCAGATTGACCGCCGTAAGGCGCTTTCCTGCGACGATATCAATGATCGACACGGTCGACGGCGAGGATCCCGCCGCAATCAAACGGTCACTGATCACACAGAGCCCCCGGCCAAATCCTTGTCTCGCAATGCGCGAATCGTCGACGCCCTTGAACTCCAACTCTTCAGCGGGAAAGGTCGGTACGGGCACGGCAACCTGATCGGCAGACCGTGAGACATAGCGAACAACATCCGCAGCCGTGTCGTTAAGAAGAATGCCCCCCTGATAGGGCATCGCATTGTGACAGCCTCTGGGGAGGCTACATATCTCAGACACCGACAGATCAGATGACAAGGCAAGCAGGGCCTGCGTGTTAAGGCCGCTGAAAGACACCCCATCCTGATCCACCCGCACCATATTCAAGTGGTAGGAATTGACAAACGCGGGGCCGCCCCGGGTTCTGGGGTCAAACGCCTGCCCTACCCAGTCTTGCCCATTTTTTGAGAGATAAAGACCCCACACAAAAATACGCTGATTCAGATCGAACGCCAGAATCGAATCGAAGCCGGTAGAGGTCAGAAATAGCAAAGTGTCCCGACGACAGATTTCGTGGCAGTGACGCAAATAGTCGTTGCGGTAGGAATCCATCAACTCGAAATCAGGCGAATAGCAAAACAGTTCATCACTGGCGGCAATCCAGATCGCATCATCTGTGAATTCGATTCCGCGAAGTCCTCGGTCCCAGCCTCGACCGGCAAAATCAATATCGCCCGTATTCCAGTCAATCTTCTGCTCGACTCGCTGCTCGGCAAAATCGATGAGGCACACCCCGCCGTGACTTTGTCCCTTCTCCGATCCTCTCACTACCGAGGTCGCCACCAGCTTGGGTAACTGGAGCGTCATGCTTGAGATGCCGGTAACTGAGGGAAAACAGGCTCCAGAATCTCTTTCAAGCCATCGAGATGCTCGCCGTAACGCTTCCAAGTCTGCACGGACCCTGAGTAAATCGGTTGGCGCACCTGCTCGGAACTCGCCGTCCGCACGGCGCGTTCGGTTTCGTGGAAGTTCACGCAGCTTTCCTCAAAAGGCAGACCGCAAAAGTCGAGAATCCTGCGGACCTGCGTGTCGAGGTCAGCAACAACCTCTTCGTACTGCACGTGAAGCACCGCTCCCGGTAAAACACCATTCCAGTGGTCCATGAGTTCACAGTACTCGAGATAGAACTCGCCCAGCTCAAACAGGTCGTAGGTAAAGGTTTGCCCTTTCGCAAAGTGCTGTTTGAAACAGCCAAAACAGCTATCCATCGGGTGCCGGCGGGCATCAATGATTTTGGCATTGGGCAGAATGGCCTTGATGAACCCTACGTAGGCAAAGTTGTTCGGCATCTTGTCGGTAAAAAAAGGCGCTGAGACGCGATGACGCCGTGTTTGGTCTAGGTATTGCTCACCCAGCCCCCTGATTGCGTCTTCGCTTAGATCAGGCATACAGCGGGGGAACGCCTGCCCTGATCGGGGTTGTGTCAGGCCTTGAGCAATCATGGAAATATCGGGTAATTCGCTGGTGCCATCGACCAGCGAGTGGCTAGCCAAGATCTGCTCGAGCAGTGTCGAGCCGGACCGAGGCAAGCCGACAATAAAGATTGGGTCAGCGCTTTGGCATCCGGACTCGGCGCCTCGGCTGGCAAAATAATCGGCGCTGAAGACCTCACGCATCCTCTCGTGGGCCACACCTGTTTGCACCGGATCGTAGGCAATCGTGTCGCGGTGCAGCTGGTTGGCGAGGGCATAATGCTCAAACGCTCGATCGTAGTCCTTCTGATCCTCAAAGGCTTTACCCAATGAGAAAGCAAAATGGACGCGGCACTCAACGGGTAGCGAATCATTGGCGAGGCGCTGGCTCATTGCCTCGACATCCTGATCTGTGAAGCGGAACGTCTTCAGGTTGGCAAGGCTGTAATACGTCTCACCAAAGTTGGGTCGCAACTCGATGGCGCGACGATAGGCGGCAATACCGCCCTCCTGATCGCCCACCGTCTTCAGGACATGGCCCAGTCCAATGTGAGCGCCCGGTAGCTCGGGATCAATACTGACAGCCTTCTCGTAGGATTCGACCGCCTCTGCGGGTCTGGCAGCCATCGCCAGCGCCGCGCCGTGATAATAATGTGTCAGCGCGTTCTCGGGCTCGAGCTTCAGCGCTTTCTCCAGAATCGCGACCGCTTCCTCGTACTCATGGCACTCTTTGAGCACGGTGCCCAGATCATGCCAGGCAGCGATGAATCGTGGCTGCTTGTCGACGATCCGCTCCAGAATTTCGCGGGCGTCTTCATAGCAGCTAGCCATCATCGCCAGTCTTGCCAGCAGCAGTGCCGCGTTGACGTCGTGAGGGTTTTCACGGACCAGCTCCTGAGCCAGCTTTTCCGACTCTCTGAACTGTCCTTTAACAAAAAGGCGCGTGGCTTCATCAAGCTTGGCTTGCGTCGGCGATAGTGATGCGGCTTCATTGCGCAGTTGTTGTGCCTCGTCAGATCGCCCCAATCGCTGATAGGCAGCGCTCAGCTTGCTCTTGAGTGGTGCATGAGGTGGACGAAGTTCCTGAGCACGCTCGAGGTGCGGGAGCGCCTCCTCAACCCGATCCAGATTCAACAACAGCGTGCCCAGATCCTCGCGCGCCTTGGCATGCCCGGGGGCAGCCTTCACAGCGCGAGTCAATAGAGCTACAGCTTCCTCATGGGCACCTCGCGAGGCAAGGATAGAGCCCAGCAGAGAGACAAAATTAATATCCCCCGGATCTCGCTCCAGCATATCGCGGCATAGAGATTCCGCTTCCTGCCGGGCGCCCCCTTTGAGCAGCGACACGGCGCGCTCAAAGACAGCTCTTGGGCTTTGCTCATTCATGCATTCAATCTCGAACAACAGGCATACAGCACATAAAATGCGGAGAAAGTGTGCCAGATTCTCGCGCCGCTCACATTAACAGCCGTTGCTTTGCGCGCAAACGGGTGCGAGAGTAAGCCGCTCCCGCGCGTTGCGGGCACACGCACCACGGGAGTTTTCTGTGACCGATTTCGCTGCCGCCACATCGAGCCAAGCCAATCCGTTTGACGCCAGAGGGCCATTCCTGCTGAGCCTCTTTATGACGCTGGTGGGCTATAGCGTTCTGGTGGCGCTACCGGCGATTAACAGTGCCTGGGTCGATCAGCTCGGCTTTAGTGAAGTTGAGGTCAATCGCGTAGCCTCCTCAGACTTATTGGGGCTTTTCATTGGTGCAGTGTTGACCAGCTTCCTGATTCGCTCGTGGAGCCGACAGACCCTCACCTACCTCGGCATTGCGCTGTCTATTCTCGCGAACGGGCTGTGCACCCAGTACGTCGATTACGAGACGACGCTGGTCTTGCGATTTGTCGCAGGGCTGGGCGCCGGTTTCTACACCGCGGTCGCAGTGGCAGGTTTGGGGGCGCACTCCAAGCCACGAGAGGCGTTTAACTGGATGCTATTGGCCTTCGCCATCTCGCAGTTTTTGGAACTGCAACTGATACCACACCTGTCGATGAACGGCATCTACCTCTTCTTTATTGCCACCTACGTGGTCACGCTTCCTTTCGTGCGGCTCATCCCCACGACACGTCCGCCCAATGCCGCTCAAAATGCTCCCACAGCGGCGCAACGCCCGACGCTGCTCGCATGGGTGGGTATTGGTGCGATCGTCATCGCGTACATCAATATTGGCGCTTATTGGTCCAACATTGAGCTCGCCGCTGAGGCGGCCGGACTGGATGGCAACTGGGCCGCTCAAGTCATTGCCTGGTGTGTGCTGTTGTCTTTTGGGGGCTGTTTCACCGCAATGTGGGTGCTGAAGAAATTTGATTACGATCGACCGCTTCTGTTCACCTTTGTACTTATGGTGCTGGCTGTGGGGCTACTGGCTTTTAGTTTCACCGCAGCCGTGTTCGTCTTCAGCGTAGCCATGTTTAACTTCCTCTGGATCTTTATTGATGTCTACCAGATGGGCGGCGTGTCGGTCACCGATCGCTCCGGCAGCGCCGCCGCCTTCATCCCGGGCGCTCAGGGGCTGGGACAAACGGTAGGCCCCTTTGCAGCCTCTCTCATGCTCGAGCGGGGCTGGGGCTTTGATGGCGTCTTTGTTCTGTGCGCCATGGCCTCAGCAACCGCTTTGCTGATCTACACGCTGATTTACTTTAAATACCGTCACCAGCCCGCCGCCTAGTGCCGTGAAGCCAGACACCTACATTATGAGCGGCTGTATCCACTCGCGCTTCTTTCGCTATTTTCGGTATCTTGGCTATGCCGCGTGCGCCATCCTGGGTGGGTGCGAACAGCCATCAGGGCCCGATAATCCGCAACAGACCTCCAATTACCCCGATGAGATCGTCGTCCACTGTGGCCGTCTGATCGATGGTTTGTCTGATGAGCCACGGCTGGCTCAGTCGATCCATATCCTAGGGGACCGCATCGTCCGCATCGAAGCCCAAGGTGCGGCCCCAGCTCTCACGAATCAGACAGTCATCCATGACCTGACTGAGTTCACCTGCCTGCCGGGTCTGATCAACACCCACGTGCACTTTGACGGCAATCCTGAAGATTCTGTGGATTACAGTGTGTACGCGCGGCGCACCCCCGACGAAACCCTACAACTGATTCTGGATAACGCGAAAACATCATTGTTAACCGGCTTCACCACAGTGCGCCATGTGGGTGCTTGGTTCCCTGATACGGTGTATCGAGCGCGCGAACTGATCGAGAAAGGTCAGGCACCCGGACCGCGCATACAGACCGCGGGGCCCTACTTGACGATTCCGGGCGGCGGCGGCGATCTCACCTTCCCGGAGATTCCCGCAGAGGATATTCCGGCCGAATCCCAACAAGGCATTGCCAGCACGCCTGAGGAATTTGCGGCCCGCGCTGAAGCCGCCATCGCCGCCGGCGCGGATTTTCTGAAGGTCATCGCCTCGGGCGCTGTGTTTTCGGTGGGCACCGCCCCGGGCGCACCGGAGATGACGCGGGCTGACATTGAGGCTGTAGTAGCGGTCGCCAAACGGCATGGCAAAAAAGTCACGGCCCACGTGCACAGCGACCAATCAGGTCAAGACGCGATACGAGCCGGCGTCGATTCGCTGGAGCATGCCTCTCTTTTGCAGGAAAGCACCATCGACCTTGCGGCCGCGCAAGGGGTGGCGTTTTCGATGGATGTCTATAACGGGACCTACACCGATACCATCGGTAGGGAGCAGGGCTACCCGGATGTCTTTCTGCAGCGCAATACCGACACCACCGAGGCGCAGCGACTCGTGTTCGAGAAAGCGTATGAGAAAGGCGTCACGCTGCTTTATGGCACGGACGCGGCGGTGCTGCCGCACGATATGGGCGGCTGGCAATTTGCCACCATGGTAGAGAGAGGCATGCGCCCCATAGATGCGATCCGGTCAGCCACCTCGGTGGCCGCAGAGCATATGGGTTTGTCTGCCGACGTCGGCGCCGTCGCACCCGGCAGAGTCGCTGATCTCATCGCGGTTCGCGGCGATCCCCTCGCAGATGCCGAAGTTTTGCGCGACGTTGCGGTGGTCATGCAGGCAGGGGTCATCGTCAAGGCACTTGCTGAAAAGTAAGCGCAAGTTGAACCGCGGACGCGACTTCGCCATGATTTACACGGCACTGACTAAATGACGGACTGCATCGGTGGATATTGAAGTACCCATCAAGGATCTCGGCAAATACGACATCGAGCCACTAAAGAAAACCATTCTGGAGCTCCCTGAGGACGCATGGTGGGGCAACCAGTTCCGACAGCTCGAGTATGAGGTCCACCAACATACTCAATCTGTGGTGATGGTTTTCACCAGTGGCGAGGGGTGGCCGAATATTGAGGTATCAAAAGATATCGGGTGGGACTTGCTCGCCGAGACGGCCGTACCGCTGATGCACAAAATACTGGGCGATCATTACCCCGCAGGCGGCACGATCATCAGGGCCATGGCGGCGAGGCTGGAGGCAGGCGGCATCATCAAGCCGCACACCGATCAACACCCGTCCTTCCACTACGGACACCGGATCCATATCCCGATTTATACCAATCCCCGGGTGCGTTTTATGATCAACGGTCGGCCACAAAAGATGTCCATTGGCCACGTTTATGAGATCAACAACCAGAAGCAACACAGCGTGATGAACAAAGGTAGCGAGGGCAGAATCAACTTTATTTTTGATTACGTGCCGCCAGCACAGATTCAACGCTGACTTGTCGATCGGCCTGTCAGACAGTGACAGCCTGAGAACTAAGCCTTAACGAATGTGCCGAGGAAAAGCCCGCCGAAGAAAGTCGCGTGCCACCGCTCTGGCACGGCGTTTACTGAGCTCTCGGGGTGTCACCAGTA
>CBFHIW010000066.1:0-12400 GCA_965656065.1 Luminiphilus sp.
CCGCTTTTTAAGCCCCTTCCAATTTCTCTGCACGGCGCTAAATGTTTGTTGGGCCCGCTCGGCAGGACTCACATAAAAAGTCATAGGCACCAAGCGAGCGCCCAGTACTGCACCCATCCGGGGTGCATCGCGACGTCCCCGTCCATTCAATGGCCGCTCGCCATCGCTCAAAGACGGGTCATCCCAGCTCGATTTAGCGTGTCGTAGCAAATAGAGGTTCTTCACGCGTTTTCCTTGAGATACCCGCTATTCGGGATATCGGTCCATCAGATCGGCTGCGGCCTCGGCACCCAGTAACACAGCCAGCGCGGCCTTCTCATCGTCGACTACTTCAATGAAATCAGTGTTGTGCAGGTCGATCAACTGCCGGGACCCCAGCTGCTCGGTGAACCAGGTCAACAACCCTGACCAGAACGTACTGTCGACCAACACCATGGGGTGACGAGCGCCGCGATCCGTATGAAAGGCGACCAGCAGCTCCAGCAATTCATCAGTGGTACCAAACCCGCCGGGAAAGATGACGAAGCCCCGGGAGTAGCGAGTGAGCATCAGCTTGCGGGTCGAAAAGTGGTGGAAGTGCAGTTGATGTGTCAGATGCGGATTGGGTGTTTGCTCGTAGGGCAGCTCGATATTGAGCCCCACCGAGATGCCATCCGCCTCACGCGCCCCTCGATTCACCGCTTCCATGATGCCGGGCCCACCGCCCGTCAGCACGGGCAGACCGGCACGGCCCAGCCACGTCCCCAACCGTTCTGCGCACTGATAGGCGGCATCATCAGGGGCGGTCCGCGCACTGCCAAACACCGTGACGCCCCGGGGTAAGTCCCTTAATAAAGTGGTGGCTGCGGATAAATCTCCCTGTATCTGCGCCAGCAGATGGGCATCCTGATCGGACAGATTGCGCTCAGGCATCCTTAAAAAGGAGGTGGTACTTCTTCTTGCCAAAGCGCACGAGGAAGAACCGGCCATGCAGGGCTCGCTGCGGCGTCAACGCTTCCTCACAGGTAACGGTCGGTCCGCCTGTCACAGGCTGTCCATTCACTAAAACGGCCTCGCGTGCCAGCGCGTCTTTGATTTGTTTGCCTGCCGCGACGCCGACCTGCGCCAACAGCTGGGTGAAGGTCGGCGGCAGGTCGCTCAAGTTGATCTGTTCAGTGGGCAGTCCGTCCATGGCCAACTGCTCGAGATCCGCCTCGCCCAGCGCGCTCGGGTCTCCGGAGAACAACGCCTCGGTGATGCGCTCGGCCGCACTCAGCCCGGCGTCACCGTGCACAAGACGAGTCACCTCTCGCGCCAGGATCTGCTGTGCCTCGGGCCGCCCCGCGCGCTCCGCGTCGGCCTGCTCAACCGCCGTGATCTCATCAATGGGCAGGAAGGTGAAGTAGCGCAGGAAGCGATAGACATCCGCATCCGCTGTACCCAACCAGAATTGATAAAAGGCATAGGGCGAGGTGCGGTTGGCGTCGAGCCAGATGGTGCCCGACTCGGTTTTACCGAACTTGGTGCCGTCGGCTTTGGTCACCAGAGGCAGCGTCAAGCCAAAGACCTGGGCACCATGCAGGCGGCGTGTCAGATCAATGCCGCCGGTAATGTTGCCCCACTGATCGGAGCCCCCGATTTGCAGGCCACAGCCATGTAACCGGTAGAGCTCTGAAAAATCGAAGGATTGGAGGATCATGTAGCTGAACTCGGTGAAGCTGATACCGGCGCCCTCGCGGTCGAGTCGCTGGCGGACCGACTCCTTGCCGATCATGTTGTTCACGGAGAAATGCTTGCCGACGTCGCGCAGAAAATCCAGCACATCGATGTTGGCCGTCCAATCCAGATTGTTCACCACCAGCGCCGGGTCATCGCCGTCAAAATCAATAAACTGGCTGACCTGCTCCCGTATTTTCTCGACCCAGCTCCCCACGACCTCGGGCGTATTCAGCTGTCGCTCCGCGGCCTTGAAGCTGGGGTCTCCGATCAAACCGGTCGCGCCACCGACCAGGGCAATGGGCCGGTGGCCGGCCTCCTGAAAGCGCCGCAGTACAAGCAACGGGACCAGCGAACCAATGTGCAGACTATCCGCAGTGGGATCAAAGCCACAGTAGAGGGTGCGCGGCTCAGCGGAGAGCCACTCCACGATCGCATCCTCACCCGCAATCTGGAAAATCAGATCGCGCGCGCGCAGGTCATCTAGAAGTTCGCTGGACATAATCGGCAGTGTGTTCGTTGCAGAAGCGGCGTCAATTTCGGCTGAATCAGGGCGATGCGGGAGTATCCCATAAACCGCAGGCCATGGGACCGGCAGCAATCCCGCATCGACTGCCGCCAGCGCTATCCGAAGCGGGTATCGGGCCGTATATAATGACGAGCACGCCAGCGCTACGATGAACCGTCATGCCGCGTAAACCTGTCCCTCGAGGGGCCACACCGCTGACTTTGCCCGAGACGCCACTGCATCGTCGTCCGCTGATCTGGATGACGATGGTGGGCGCGCTGTTGCTGATAATGGGTTTGTCGTTGTCGAACCCCGGGAAGATCGACGCGCCGATCGCCAAGGCAGAGAGTGATACAACCGAATTAGCCACAGAGTCGATGGTCGCCGAGGCACCCGAGCTCGAGGTTGTCGAGGAGGCGGTGCCTGAGCCCCCCTGGCAAGATTTTACCGTGAGGGATGGCGACAACCTGAGTCTGATCTTTAACCGCGCCGGCTTCACTGATACGGATCTGTATCGCGTGGCGCGTGATAACGACGAGCGCTCCCTGAAGCGGATCTACCCGGGAGAGACCATCAGTTTTCAAGCGGATACCGAGGGTAATCTGCTGGCGCTTCGTCACCTGCAGTCTCCCCTTTTAACAACAACCTATGAGCGGGAGGGCGACGCCTTTATCGCCTCCGACCTCACCCGAGTGCCCGAGCGGGTCGCCCGTGATATTTCCATGACCATCGACAGCTCGCTATTTATCGCCGGCAGCGATGCAGGCCTGAGCGACGGCATGATCATGGAGCTGGCGGGTATTTTTGGTGGCGTGATCGACTTTGTCATGGATCCCCGCACCGGCGACACGATCCATGTGCTGTACGAGGAGTTGGTGCTGGACGGCGAGCGCTACGACGACGGTCCCATTCTGGCGGCCAGCTTTACCAATCGAGGCGACACGTTTGAAGCCTACCGGTATACCGATTCAGAAGGTGCCACCAGCTACTACAACGAGGTCGGTGTCAGCATGCGTAAGGCCTTTCTTATGGCACCGCTGGATTTCACCCGCGTCAGCTCAAACTTCAACCCAAACCGCCTCCATCCCATTTATAAAACCCAGCGCCCACATCGCGGCACCGACTACGCCGCGCCCCGCGGCACCCCGGTTTATGCGGCGGGCGACGGGCGCGTGACCGAAGCGGGCTATACCCGGCCAAACGGCAACTATGTGTTTATTCAACACGGGGAGCAGTTTGAAACCCATTACCTGCATCTGCACCGGCTCAAGGTAAAGAGAGGTGCCCGCGTGAAACAGGGCGACGTGATTGGCACCGTCGGCTCAACCGGCGCGGCGACGGGGCCGCACCTGCACTACGAATTTCTGGTAAATGGCGTGCATCGCAATCCGCGGACAGTGCACAAGATTTTGCCCAAAGCGCGATCGCTTCCCGAGGAGGAGCTCCCACGCTACCTCGCCTCGATTCGGCAACCTGTTCAACAGCTCGCCAGCCTTCGCAACTCCCGGCAAGTGGCCTTCGCCGAATGACGCCACCCTACTTTATCGGCCTCATGTCAGGCACCAGTGCCGATGGCATTGATGCGGTGCTCATCACTACCGAAGGAGCACAGAGCAGGCTGATCGGCTCGCATCATCGCCCGATGCCGGCGCCACTGCGCGAGGAGAT
This sequence comes from Luminiphilus sp., assembly GCA_965656065.1. GTDB lineage: Bacteria > Pseudomonadota > Gammaproteobacteria > Pseudomonadales > Halieaceae > Luminiphilus. Next base: position 3,872 of record CBFHIW010000066.1, read on the forward strand.
CCTGGCATTTCGACAGACGGGGCGGAATGAACTCCACCGGCTGGCCACACTCGATGTGCAGCTAGCCGAGGAGTATGCAGTGGCTGTGTCGGCGTTACTGGAAACAGCTCAGATCGAGGCCGCTACCGTGGCAACAATCGGTTGCCACGGTCAGACGCTGCGCCATCACCCCGAGGGCGACACTCCCTATACGCTACAAATCGGCGACCCGAATCGGCTGGCCGAACTTACGGGCATTACAGTCGTCAGCGATTTCCGACGCAGGGACATGGCCGCAGGCGGTCAGGGCGCGCCACTGGTGCCGGCCTTTCATCGCGCTCGGCTGGTGAGCGAGGGGGAAGCCACTGCGGTGGTGAACATTGGCGGCATCGCCAACATCAGCCTGATCACGGCGAGCGGTGATGTCACGGGCTGGGATACAGGCCCTGGCAATACCCTAATGGACGCCTGGGTCGCGCGGCATCAGGGCGAACCGTTTGATCGCAACGGAAAATGGGCGGCGAGCGGCGCCGTCATCGCACCCTTGCTCAGTGCATTACTGCAAGACCCCTACTTCGCCACGCGCCCGCCAAAAAGCACTGGCCCGGAATATTTTCATCTCGACTGGCTGGCGGCGCACCTGAGTGGCGACGAAGCACCAGCCGACGTGCAGTGCACGCTGGCCCAGCTCACAGTGGAAAGCCTCGCGCAGGCGCTCGCTCAACAGCCGCTTGATGTGGTCAGGGTCTGCGGGGGAGGTGCCCGCAATACCTGGCTCATGCAGCAGCTGACCGATCGGCTGAGGGGCATGGCCGTCACCACCACCGAAGCCATCGGTGTGGATCCTGAATGGGTCGAGGCCTGGGCTTTTGCCTGGCTCGCCGAGCAGACGCTTGTGGGGCTGCCCGGCAATGTCCCTGCAGCAACAGGGGCAACAGGCCCAAGGGTGCTTGGCGGGATTTTCCCCGCCTGAGCCCGGGGCGCTTGGCCCGCAGTAGGATAGACATCAGCGCCTTTTAAGGTTTGGTGCGTGTCACCGCGGGGATCACCTCAGACCGAAGTCGAGACGAGATATCCTCAGCATCGTTTTACCGTCTGACTAGAGTCACAGGTGGATACACTGAACTTCGGGTTACTGTCAGACAAGCGTCACTGCAGAAAGAACTCGGCACCCTATGTCATCAAAACAAAGTTACGGGGGGATGCACTGAGCACCCTGGTGCCGGTAGACCTGAAGCAGTGCGAGATACCTGGATGTTTTACTAGTCTTCCTGCCAGCCCGGGCGGGGTCGCTGGATCAAGCGCAAGCGTCTCAGATCGAGAAAGACGCGCCGCAACCGCAGGTGGTGGTGGCATTGGGGTTATTGACGACAAAGCGCGAGCCTTCGAGGCCCTCGGAGTAGTCGACTTCGCTGCCCACCAGATATTGGTAGCTCATCGCATCAATCAGCGCCGTGACGCCGTCACGCTCGACCACCATGTCGTCCTCACTGACTGCTTCATCAAACGAGAAGCCGTACTGGAAACCCGAGCAGCCGCCACCGGTGATGTAAACACGGAGCTTGAGCCCTGGGTTGCCCTCATCCTCGATCAGGGCACGCACCTTGCTAACCGCGTTATCGCTAAGACGGATTTCGTTGGGATCAAACGCTTCAACGACGGTCATGGGATCTCTCGAACACTGTCAGTGACAGAATTGGTGAAGATGAGGGAAGTGTACCGGAATTCAACCCCGAGCAGCGTGCGCGGGGTGAATTCCAGTACCGGCAGTGCCTCAGCTAGAGGGCGTTGACTCAGCTGCTTTGGCCTCTCGCTTGGCGGCGAGATCATCAGCCACGTTGCTGCTGTGGCGCAAGCCGCCATTGACCTTGGCGCCCACCGACATCTCAATCAGGTTGTAATAGACGTCGCCGTCGATCACCGCCTGCTCGGCGAGGACCAGACGCTCACTACTGTGAATGTCGCCCTCGATTTTGCCGTTGACGGTCGCGTGGGGCACTTTGATCTCACCCGACACGCGGCCGCCCGATACAACGCGCAACACCGCGTCGCCCGAACCAGCTTGAATGGATCCTACAACCGTCCCCTCGACGTCGAGTTGGCCGGTGAAGGTGATGTCCCCCTTGACGGTGGTTTCCGATGAGATGAGGGTAGTACCGCCTGATGATGCGCCAGTCGCCATGGTCTCTCTCCGATTACGCATGTTGTGACTCCTTACTCTCGTTACTCTTTTTTGTTTGTCTTTGGTTGTCCCGTTTTTTGAGTTCTAAAGCTGTGGGTCGAGGCCACTGGTGACCAGATCCTGCCAACGATCGCTGCGCCGAAGGGTCCTGCGGACCGGTCCGGTCAGCGTCACAACTGACTCAATCGTCTCCGGCAGAAACGCCTCAGGCAGAGAAATGACTACCTGAAGCTCTTGTAAGTACCGGAATCGTAATGGGAATACACCAGAAGTTGTTGCGCTGTCAACCTCGCCGAGGGGGCTCAGCACCGGCTCACCCGGCCCTTCTCCTCTCACAACCACGCTGAACTGCCCGCGATAAACCGCGTCGCCCTCCTCACTCCGATGCACCACCATCGATAAGCGCCAGCGCGAGGCATCGCCCAGTTTGACCAGCTCGGGGGGCCGAATAACCACCGGCGCGTCGGCCTCCTCAGGGGCCAGTACCGCTCGGTAAAACGCCAGCATGTCCTCCAGCGCGGCGATATCGGCCGCCTGCTGCCGCAGATCATCCCGGAGTTCATTCAGTGTTTGTTGGTCTGCCTCAGCCTGCAGTAGCAACTGACTGATCTGGTCTCGCAACGCTGTGCTCTGGTCGATCAGGGGCGCGGGCGCACCCGAGAGGCGCTGGCCCCACCAGACCCCTGCAGAGACGCAAATGCCCAGTACCAGCACCGCGACCAGCAATCGCCACCGCCACGCGTGGGGGTGGACACGTTTCACAACCGTTCGATGCTGGTGGCGGCTCATGGCTTACGCCCTCACGATTCAGGGTGCGAGGGCGATGCCTTCCAAGCCAGTCGTCTCGGGCTGATCTAGCATCAGATTCATGGCCTGTACGGCCTGTCCCGCAGCGCCCTTGACCAGATTGTCGATCGCGGACATGACGACCACCGTATCGCGGCCCTGGGGCTGTGCCACAGAGAGTTGGCAGGTGTTCGCGCCGCGCACGCTCCGCGTCGCAGGATGTGAACCCTGCGGGAGCACGACGACCGCCGGCTCCGCCTCGAAGCGCACCTCAAACAAAGACTGCAGATCAACGTCACTTGAGGTCAGCTTGGCAAATAACGTTGCGTGAATGCCCCGACTCATCGGCACCAGATGTGGCACAAATGTGAGCTGTATCGCCTCAGCGGTCATGCTGGCCAAGCCCTGCTCCATTTCGGGAAGGTGCCTATGGCCCTCCACCCCATAAGCAGAGAGGCTCTCTCCGGCTTCAGTGAGCAAGCTGCCAAGCTTGGCTTGCCGGCCGGCACCACTGACACCGGACCCGCAGGAGGCAATCAGCCCGCTGGTATCAATCACGCCTGCTTCGAGCAACGGCAGGAAACCCAGTTGCACAGCTGTGGGATAACAGCCGGGGCAGGCAACCAATTGGGCGCCACGGATAGCATCGCGATTGACCTCGGGTAATCCATAGACCGCCTCGGCGCAGAGTTCGGGTGCCGCGTGGGTCTCGCCATACCACTGCTCCCAAACGGCGACATCGCGCAAGCGAAAGTCAGCAGACAGATCAATCACGCGGATACCCTGCTCCATCAGCGTCGATACTTCGCGCATCGCGACGTTGTGGGGCGTCGCAAAGAACACCAGGTCGCAGGTTGAGTAATCTGCCTCGGCGGGGTCCGTGAAGGCCAGATCGCAGGCGCCCAACAGACTCGGGAACAGATCGTCCAGACGACGACCGACCTCACCTCTGGAGGTGATGAGAGATACCGTGACGCCCGGGTGGCGCAGTAGCAGCCGTAGCAGCTCCACGCCTGTGTAACCGGTTCCACCGACCACTCCGACCCTGATCATTTTCGCGCCTGCTTCTGTTAGTGTTGCGGGGCGCGTACTGTCTCACGATCGATCGCGCAGTGTCATGGTCGGGCGGGCTTTTTACCAAAGCGCAAAAGGACAGCCACATGCTGTGGATACAGGGCTTTCACGTCATCTTTGTTGTCTGCTGGTTTGCGGGCATTTTCTACCTGCCGCGTATCCTCGTGTACTACGCCCAAAGCCCCGACGTTGAGACCAAAGCGGTGTTGGCGGTGATGGCGCGCAAACTCTACCGATTCGTCACGCCCTTTATGGTGCTCGCGATTGTGCTGGGCCTGTGGCGCCTCAGCTTTCAGTGGGAGTACTACCTGTCGTCGGGCTGGATGATCGCTAAACTTGTGGGGGTCGTGTGTTTGGTGGTCTACCATTTTCAGACCGGCGTCTATGTGGGACGGGTCTGCCGCGGTGAAGACGACCGAACCCACGTGTTTTATCGGGTCTTCAACGAAGTCCCCGTCTTATTCTTGTTTGCGATCGTTTTACTGGTCTACCTGCGCCCCGCATTGAGCGGCTGATTCCGTTGGGGTGCGCAGAGGCGCCCGGCCTGCGATAATTAAGTCAAACAAAAGCAACATTGGTTAGTCATGAGTCGATCTGAAGCGCTCTTCGAGCGCGCTAAACACACCATTCCCGGTGGCGTGAACTCGCCCGTGCGGGCCTTCAAAGCGGTGGGTGGAACGCCCCGGTTCATGGAGCGCGCCGAGGGCGCCTATCTCTTTGATGCCGACGGCAAGCGCTACATTGATTACGTGCTTTCCTGGGGCCCGATGATCATGGGTCACAACCACCCTCGCGTTCGCGAGGCGGTCGTAGAAGCAGCCCAAAGTGGGCTCAGCTTTGGCTGCCCCACCGAGATCGAGATCGAGCTCGCTGAAACCATTAGCACGCTCGTGCCCAGCATGTCGCTGGTGCGCATGACCAGCTCGGGTACCGAGGCCACCATGAGCGCCATCCGTCTGGCGCGGGGCTTCACCGGTCGTGATAAAATCATCAAGTTCGAAGGCTGCTATCACGGCCACTCCGACTCGCTGCTGATCAAGGCGGGCTCCGGTGCGCTGACGTTTGGCGTGCCCAGCTCGCCAGGTGTGCCGGAGGTACTGGCGCAACATACCGTCACCCTGCCCTTTAACGACCTCGCAGCACTCGAAGCCGCCATGGATGAGCTCGGCGATCAGGTTGCCTGCGTGATTACCGAGCCTGTTGCCGGCAACATGAACTGCATCCCCTCGGTCGAGGGCTACCTTGAAGGCATGCGCGAGCTCTGTACCCGCCACGGCGCGGTACTGATCTTTGATGAGGTGATGACGGGCTTCCGATTCGGCACCGGTGGCGTTCAGGGCTTTTTAGGTATCACCCCGGATCTCACCTGCCTGGGCAAGGTCATCGGCGGCGGTATGCCGGTGGGCGCCTTTGGCGGGCGTCGCGACATCATGGAGCAGATCTCGCCGCTGGGGCCCGTCTATCAAGCGGGGACGTTATCCGGTAACCCGGTCGCGATGGCCGCGGGTCTTGCGACCATGTCGATTATCAGTGAGCCCGGCTTTTACGATGATCTGTTCCGTCGCACAGGCGACTTGTGCACGGGCATGCGCGAAGCCGCGGCCAGCGCGGGTGTGCCATTCACCACTAATCATCTGGGCTCCATGTTTGGCGGATTCTTCACCGAAGATGAGACGGTGACCCAATACCATCAGGTCATTAACTCCAATGTGGAAGCCTTCAATCAGTTCTTCCATCTGATGCTCGACAGCGGGGTGTATCTCGCTCCCGCATCGTTTGAAGCCGGCTTCATGTCATCCGCCCATACCGACGACGACATCGCCACCACCGTAGCCGCTGCCCGCGCAGCTTTTTCAGCTCTGTAGTTAAAGGGAGGTCGATCATGAGTGCACGCGGAGCGTTTCCCCACACACGAATGCGTCGCTTGAGAGCCTCGGCATTTGCCCGCGATATGGTGCGCGAGAGCACGCTGAGTCCCGCGGACTTCATCTACCCGGTATTCGTGCTTGAAGGCAGTGGGCAACGCGAGGCCGTGCCCTCCATGCCAGGCGTGGAACGGCTGAGTATCGACTTACTGGTTGAACTAGCCAAAGAAGCAAACGGGCTCGGCATCCCCGCTCTCGCACTCTTTCCGGTGGTCGGTCAGGACAGCAAGTCACTGCTGGCTGAAGCTGCTTATCAAGCGGACGGATTGGTGCAGCGCGCGGTGGCCGAACTGAAATCATCGGTACCCGAAATTGGCGTGATCACGGATGTCGCACTCGACCCCTACACCACCCATGGGCAGGACGGCATCATCGATGACTCAGGCTACGTACTGAACGACGTCACCAGCGACACCTTGGTCAAGCAGGCGCTCAGCCATGCAGCGGCGGGTGCCGATGTGGTGGCGCCCTCTGACATGATGGACGGACGCATTGGCGCAATCCGCAGTGCACTTGAGAGTGAGGGCCATATCAACACCCTGATCCTTTCTTATGCCGCGAAATATGCATCCACTTACTACGGCCCTTTCCGCGATGCCGTCGGGTCTGCCACCAACATCAAAGGCGGCGACAAAAAGACCTACCAGATGGACCCGGGCAACAGTGACGAGGCGATTCATGAGGTGGCGCTAGATCTGCAGGAAGGCGCCGACATGGTCATGGTGAAGCCGGGCATGCCCTATCTGGATATCGTGCGGCGCGTGAAAACCGAGCTACAGGTGCCGACCTTTGCCTATCAAGTGAGCGGTGAGTATGCGATGCATCAGGCCGCCTTTGCGCAGGACTGGCTGAATCGCGATGCGGTCATGCTCGAGTCGCTGCTGTGCTTCAAGCGGGCAGGCGCTGACGGCATCCTCACCTACTTCGCGATGGATGCGGCCCGACTGCTCAACGGGTAAATCTGCCTTGCGGCATCCCGTCATCATCACTCTCTCTGCACTGCTGGCGGCTCTGCTGGCTCACGGTGCGTTGAGTCAGCCGGACGCCACGGGCGCTGATTGCGGATGCCTGTGGGAAGGAAGCTTTTCCGAGGTCGCGTCAGCAACCGACTTGGTGGTGCTGGCTGAAGTGAAGGCGATTAAAGGCAACGCCGTCGATCTGGTGCCCGAGCAGCTACTGCAGGGGGATTTCTGGCTCGACTCCCTGCGCGTGTGGATGCAAACCCGGGATTACTGCCGGCCCCCTGCCGAGAGCTTCCCCTCGGGGACCCGCTGGATCATGGCGCTCTCGCAAATTCAGGAAATTCCCGAAGGGGGTTTTGATCCCTCCACCCCCAATCAAAGCTTCGGACGGCCCTACGACTACACCCTGTCGAGTTGCGGCGGTTATTGGTTGCGGGTGAATGGCAACACCGCGACCGGCAACCTGGTGCCCGGCATGCCCCGCTTTTACCATCAACCGGATATGTCACCCGTGCTGGTGGATCTCGTTGCCGGTTATCTGAAGGGGTCGGTCTCCACCGAGGCGCTCGTCGAGGCCAGTCGTGAACGTCCCGAGGCTGTGGATGAACTGATTTTAGATACCCGAAGCTTTCTCAGAGGCCAGGCCGACTGGCTTCCCGATGAAGACGTGGCCCCGCCGACTGAGGCACCGGACTAAGGCAGGCGCGGGGTTAACGCAGGCGCCAGAAACTTGGCGGGGGCAATTAGGCGCGCGCCATTCTCCAATCTAGTCTTCACTGTTCTCTTAACGCTGCGCTGCTGCTTTATTATTCCGTGCTGCGCTCCGGCTCGTTAGGCGCAACGTCAGCTGTTATCGTCGGGTGATACCGCTTCTCTAACCACCATAGGGGACGCTTCGAGAACTTACCGTCTCAATAACCCCATCATCTCGTCGATCATCATCAGCGACAGACCCCAAATACGGTACGAAGCATAGAGATAGGAATCTGTCTCCATCTTCTGTCCCTTCCACTCCCACTCCAGCGGTTCTCGATTACCCTCATCCAGCAGGAAATGCAGCGGCACCCACACCACATCGTCCACCTCATGGTTGGGGGTGAGCTCGGGTAACTCAGTGACCTGAAAGATAAACGGCGTCACCAGCATCTCCGGGCGATCCTTTCGCCAGCCCGTGTTCACATCGGATAGTTCGCCCAGCGCCGTCCCCCACTGCCCGAGATCCACGCCAATCTCTTCCTCCGTTTCCCGAAGCGCGCATGAGAAATTGGATAGATCTTGCGGATCACGTCGGCCACCGGGAAAAGCCATGTGCCCGGACCAGGGGTCTCCCTCGCGGGTTGCCCGGCGGATCATGAGCATCTCTGTCGCATCAGGGCCCTCACGGACCATCATGGCGACCGCCGCACGGCCAGCACGCGGTTCAAAGTCGGCCTCTTCCTTGCTGAAGCTCCGGAGTCTTGTCTCGAGTTGTCGGGTGAGATCGCGCATCGTTCTCCAAATCAGTGCGGGTTATAACGACCTTTGCTAGTTCGGCCACTGCTACCCGCAGACCAGCGAGGCGCACACATCATAGCGGTTTACATCCGCCACGGCGCGATCGGCTGAGTGGTAGCAACGCACG
>CBFHIW010000067.1:0-11812 GCA_965656065.1 Luminiphilus sp.
AAGTAGCGCGTTGATGCTGGACATCATGCGAGTCTAACCCCTTTCTGGCTCGCGCTTAAAAGCAAAAACTACAGTCCGAGAGGGAATAAGTCCCACCCTGAAACGTCAAAACGATAGAAGGCGAGGTATGGCGAGTTTAACCGCCCAACAAAGACAGGACCTGATTGAGGAGCTGCCGCGCTTAAAGCGGTTCTGCCTCTCACTGACGTCAGATCCCGCTGATGCCGACGATTTGTTGCAGATCACGGTGGAGCGCCTGCTAGAGAAAGGCATGCCCGAGGACGCGCACGTCGCTAAGTGGTCGCACCGGGTATGCCGCAATTTGTGGATTGATGAGATTCGATCCAGAGACGTACGGAGCCGTTACGCGCAGTCAGAAAGCGCAGTGGAAGGGGCCGGCACTACTTCGGCCAACACGGACGAATCTGTGCAGCTCGACCGGGTCTCGGCAGCGATGGAACGTTTACCGCCTGAGCAACGCGCAGCGTTGGTTCAGGTTGCAGTAGAGGGTTGTTCCTACGCTGAGGCAGCGGCGCTGCTGGAAGTGCCGATCGGTACGATCATGAGTCGTGTCGCTCGAGCACGAAAAGCGCTGGCTGAGGATATGGAGTGGAGTGCAGAAAGAGAGGCTTAAGCCTTCAGCATTCGTCAGGGCCCACTTGGGAGGGGCCGAAGGGAACAGGGTGATTACGGTGAGTGATGATCGTCAGAACGTGGTAGACATGGCTGGAACGCGAGTGGACGACGACCATTTGCTGTCTATGTATGTCGATAACGAGTTGGACGCAGAGCGAACCATTGCCCTGATCAGCAGGCTGCGTAGTGAGCCCGCCCTGCGAGCGCGCCTCGGGGTCATGGAAGCCAACGACAAGCGGGTGAAACAGCTCTTTGCTCAATCTGGTAATCAAGTTCCCGAACATTTAGTACCCCTGGTTACGGCAGAAAACGTTGCCGTACTGGGTATGACCCGGCGCTGGCAGCGCTGGGCGAGCGTCGCCGTAGCTGCCTCGTTCGCGACAGCGATGGCATTAGTGGTCGACCTGAACCAAACCGATGTCTTCAACCCCATGACCATGGATCCGCAGTTGGCGAGTGCTCTTGAGCAATCTCCGTCGCGCGCCACTGGCTGGGATGCGCTCGATGATGAGCGACAGTTTCGCTCGGTCTTGACCTTTCCCGCGGCCGACGGGCGCTGGTGCCGTGAGTTCCTGCTGAGTCAAAGCGAGTCACATTGGCGCGGCGTAGCCTGCCGGGATGGCGGCGAATGGGTGAACCAAGTCGTGGGTAGCGAAATCTTCCTCGAGCAGGAGACCCAGTATCGTCCCGCCAGTGCCGGCGACAGCGAGCAGGTAGCGCGGTTTATCGACGAGACTGCGACCGATGTGGCGCTTGGACCGCAGCAGGAAGCGGCACTGATCGGATCCGGTTGGTAAGCCTGCGCTCATAAATTATCCGGCGCGGGTCTCGCGCCAACAACACAGCCACACCTGAACACAATCTACAGCCCAGCACCCTCCTGAGAACGGTCGCGCGCCTGCGCCGGAAGACTGCTTGGCGGTGTTGCTTGCGTTACGCTCTCCGCCGGCCGATCATTGACTTGTCGCCTATGATTTTTGATCGAGAGTTTAGTGCTGATGAATGCATATCTGCTGCCGCTGACCGGCGGTGTTTTGTTGGGCCTCTCCGCCATGTGGTTGCTGCTGTCTCTCGGCCGGATAGCCGGTATCAGCGGTATTGCCTGGGGGTCCCTTGCTGGCCCAGAACGCGTGTGGCGAACCGTGTTTGTGGTGGGTTTGCTACTTGGCGGCTTACTGACACACAACGTCATTGGCCAACCTGTTCCGGCCGAATCCACCGCGCCCTTATGGTTGATTGTCGCGAGTGGACTCCTCGTCGGCCTCGGGACGCGTATGGGTGGCGGCTGCACTAGTGGCCACGGGGTGTGTGGACTAGGCCGGCGATCACCACGATCGCTGGTCGCCACGTTGACCTTCATGACACTGGGCGTCATCACCGTATTTGTGATGCAAAGCTTGATGGGAGGTGCGGTATGAGGGCGTGGCCCGCTTTAATATCAGGCGTCCTTTTTGGCCTCGGACTAACCTTGTCGGGCATGTCAGACCCGGCCAAAGTGCTCGGATTCTTGAATATCACCGGGGCATGGATACCGGATCTGATCTTCGTCATGGGCGGCGCTGTGGTCGTCACATTTCTCATCACTCCGCTCGTGACGGCACGAGAGGCGCCCTTGCTGGCGTCGACTTTTTCACTGCCCGGCAAGCAGCTGTTGGATCGACGCTTGGTGGGCGGCGCCGTGCTATTTGGCATCGGTTGGGGACTGTCGGGCTACTGCCCGGGACCTGCGTTAGTGAGCTTGTTATACGGCTACGAATCAACCGTGGTGTTTTGCTTGGCTATGTTCGCAGGGATGGCGTTGGAGGGCCCGCTCAGCCGCTTGTTCGCGCCATCTTGAACGCCGGAGTACTCCTTGACCCGGATCCGGTTATGACAAGTCCAGCGCAAACTGTTTGAGTACATTGAGCGGGACAATCTCAAGCGTTTTGTGATGGGTCGCTCGCAAGTAAAGTCTCGGTGCTTTGCCCGCTTCGTGAGCTTGATGCCAGCGCATCGCGCACAGACACCATCGATCACCCTCTTTCAACCCCGGAAAACCATATTGAGGCATCGGCGTCACCAGATCGTTGCCTGCTGATACCGAGTAAGAGAGAAACTCATCCGTCATCTGTGCGCAAACCGTGTGCAGGCCATGATCCATAGGCCCGGTGTGGCAGTGGCCGTCGCGAAAGAATCCGGTGACCGGGTCCTGACAACACAGCTCGATGGGCAACCCCAATACATTGAGCTGCTTGGGCGGTTCACCCGATGGCTCTCCCATTGCTGTTTCTCCTGCGAGGATTGAATAACGGAAAGCGCAACGGCGCATCGTGTTTTTCCCGTCGGGCTACAGTAGCATCATATTGACACTAGCAGGACGCCCCTCCCAATGCTGAGCCCGGATAACCACCTTGGAATTTTTGCTGCCCTGATGGGACTGGCCGCGCTCGCCTTCTGGTTACAAACGACGCGCCTAGGGGCACTGCTCACCGGCACAGTTATGGTGATTTTGATGGCGATTGTCGCAGCCAATGTCGGCCTCATCCCTCATCAAGCTCCCACCTATGACTTCGTTTTTACTTATCTGGTGCCCGTGCTGATTCCTCTTTTTCTGCTGCAGGGAGACGTGCGGCGGCTTCTGCGTGAGGCATCGCGGACTGCGCTCGCCTTTATGGTGGCCTCAGCCGGTACCGTGGCCGGAGTCCTGCTGGCCATCTCCCTCCTCGATCTCAGCACATTGGCAGGGAGCGCGAATATCAACGCTACGGACAAGGAGAGCGCCATTGCCGGCTTGTTCGCCGCCACCTACATAGGTGGATCGGTGAACTACGCTGCGTTAGGCGAGATGACCGGACTATCTGGCGACGCTTCTTTTTTCTCAGCGGCCACTGCCGCTGACAATCTGTTTAGCGCCATTTTTCTGAGTGTGCTGGGTCTGTTACCCGGCGTGCAGTGGTTAGCTAGGCGCTTTCACGATCACCCCCAGACGAAAATCCATAGCTCCAACAGCATCATCTCAGAGAGCAATACGGTGTCGATGACACCCACCTCACTGTGCACAGCATTGGCCGTCTCCACGCTCCTCGTGACGCTCAGTGATGCGCTCAGTGCTTGGCTGGACTTCTCGGGGGGGCGCTACATTATTTTAACGATACTGACCCTCGCTCTCGCGACGATGGTGCCGAAATTACGAGACTGGTGTAGCGGAGGGTTTGAGCTCGGCGTTGTATTGTCGTTCGTTTTCTTTGGCTCGATCGCGGCCGGGGCGGACGTCGTCGCCATGCTCAGCGTAGCCCCCATCTTGATCGCTCTGGTCACCATCTTGCTGACGACTCATTTGCTCTGCCTGTTGGTCGTCGGCCGGTGGCTCAACCTGACACTGCCGGAATTGCTGACCGCATCCAACGCAGCCGTGCTTGGTGCGACAACCGCGCCAGCGATGGCAGCCGCCAAAGGGTGGCATGATCAAATCACGCCGGGTGTTCTGGTGGGCGTGCTGGGCTACTCATTAGGCACGCTCATCGGAGGCTTGCTCTTCAATCTACTGTGACACTGTTCCTGTCCTACCCGGCATTATCTGAACACACCTTCTCAGCAATGTGACCTGCCGCGAGCCCTGCGGTCGCGCGACCTAGCCTGCCGCCCGCGGTGCGCTGTCATCGCTGGCGTAAGCGAGTAGATGGGTCGCCACGTCCCTTCCCGACGTCACCGCGCCTTCCATCCAGCCATACCATCCTCGAGACAGATCACCACCTGCAAAGAGCACTGGGGGCGGCATATCCGCCAGCTCATGTAGCCCGCGCATTTGACCAGGCGCACTGCTCAACCAGGAGCCCCGCGAATGGGGATCCGTTATCCAGTCATGGGAAAGATGCTGCGGGTGAAGGGCGACGTCAGGGTGCCGTGTCGCCAATGCTCGCCAACTTTCGGTCAACGCCTCGTCATGACCGGGCTCGGCAACGGCGAAGGTACAGATCGCGTCTGATCGCGCACCGTGCCGGGAGTACACCTCTACTGCGTGCGGCCAGCCTACAGACTCGACGGGGCTGGATAGCGTGGCAGCTGCCCAGCCCTTTGCGGCTCGACCAACGTGTCCCTCCGCGATCACCCGCGCGGCCTCAGTGGGCAGCGGCATGTCGAGATTCAGGTGCGACAGCACATTAAGCGGCAGCGCAACGATCACCTGCCCCGCCAAAATCTGGACTGCAGGGCCCTCGACGATAACGCCTCTCTCGGTTTTGGCGATACGGGCCACTGGGCAATTCAACCGCAGCACCGAGCCTAGTGTATTGGCCATCGCGATACTCAGTGATTGCGCGCCTCCTGCTATCCGACTTTCAGCTCCATTGAAGGCCGCTTCAACACCGCCGAAAGACGCAAACTCATGAAGCAGGTTGAGCATACTGTAGTCGTCGGGGTGTGCTCCTTGTAATGCGAACCCGTGGGCAAGGAATGTCGAGAGATCGCTAATATCGTGAGCATGTGCCTCTAAAAACGCCGTCACGGGCAGATCGAACTGATCAAAACCCTCATACCAGTGCGGCTGCTCAGAATTGAGTTGCGCCGATATACGATCGCAGGTTCGGACGATACTGTGCCATGAGGCAGCCTCTGTCTCGGGTGCCAAACCCTGCGATAGCATCTTAGGGACTGTGCCTTCAAGGCCAATCTCATACCGCGCCAGTTCTTGCATCATCGCCTGATGCTGATCGGGGTCAACCCACTCCGCGCCGAGGTCAACCGTGAGGCCGGCCGCCTCAAAGGGTGCGCTATAGGTTCTGCCCCCGACGCGATCCCTCGCCTCCACCAGCACCACCTGTCGCCCGGCTTTCAACAGATCTCGAGCGGCGCATAACCCAGCCAGGCCAGCGCCAATAACCACTGTTTCTATCTGCTCCATGGCCACATGCTACATGCTAGTCCTCGGTCAAGAGAAACAGTAGCGGTCACTGCCGCCTCATATAAAAGTGGCGATCTGCTCTAGGGATTTTTTGACGGTGGCCGCGCGCGGCACCATCGCTGTCTGGGACGGGTGCCCGACGACCAATAATACATAGGGCCGCTCATTGCTCGGGCGCTCGAGAATCTGATTCAAGAATTTCATCGGATTTGGTGTATGGGTGAGCGTAGCGATACCCAACTGGTGAAAAGCGTTGATCGAAAATCCCGTCGCAATGCCTACCGATTCCGGCACGTAGTAGTGCTTTTGTCGTGCACCTTTTTCATCGATGCCGTACCGCTCCGCAAATACAGCAATCAACCATGGCGCCGTTTCCAAAAACGGCTTGGACGCATCCGTGCCTATTTTTTTCAGATCATTCAGCCATGTCTCTCCCGCCCGACCACCGTAGAACGCCTGCTCTTCTGCCTCCGCCGCCTCGCGGATCGCACGCTTGGTGGCAGGGTCACACACGCAGGCAAAGTGCCATGGTTGGTGGTTCGCGCCGCTCGGCGCTGAACCTGCAGCGAGCACACAGGCCTCAATCACGGCACGATCGATGGGCTCATCAGAGAAATCACGCACCGTGCGCCGTCTTGCAAGCCGATCTCGATAAGCCAGAGCGCCATCCAATATCGCCTCCGGAGCCAATACTTCTGGGGGGTCCAAGGGTATCGGATCGTAGTCGAAGTCACTCATGCTTTCGGCCGCCATCTAACGTGAAAGATGTGAGTGTATACCCGCGCTTCGAAGACACCTTATTTAGCGCTGACCGCTGACCAAAATCCCCAGGCGGCGGTGCCCACACTAATGATCTATCAGTTAGCATCTCGTTATGAAAGTCATTCAAAGAGCCGGTGTGAGGGCAAAGGATCGTGATCTTGCTCTAAAGTGGATCAAACGATGCCTGCGGGAAATCACCCGTAAAGATTACGAACTACCGGTGGACTATGGTGAGGCGCGCAATGATCTCGTAGTAACCATAAAACGCGCTGGGCATCGCTCCTCAGCATGTGCCAAGGGCATCACAATCGATATTTCGGCGTACACAAAAGGTACTTCCGCTCTTCTGGAGTACCCCGCCTTCGCTCACGACCCCGTCATCGGATCCAGAGACGCCATCACGCCCGAACTGGTGCTCGCCGGTACGATCGCCCATGAAATCAGCCATTTTGTGCAGTATCGATACGGCCCCGATACACGGTGGCTACAAAAACGCTATCGCAAACCTCACGGTGAGGGGTTTCGAGATATCTATCGAATATTGCGATCAAAAGTAGTGAACCCACATCTCAAAGATGTCTGAAAGGTCGAAATAGTGCTGCGCGCTATACCCGCATTTTCATCCAGACCGCACGTCACGCTCGCACGGACGATTTACCACGCAGTCTCGATCAAGGCTCGCCAAGGAGACTTCCGTGAGTGGTGCGCCAATCTAAACCGACTGTGCATCGCGACAGGACGCACATTTGAGACCATAATCCCGATCCGTCATACGCATTGAGCCTTCCACGTTATGCAAGTTGATCCGGCATCCGCGGGCTTTTGCCCTGCCAAACTCAGCAAACTCGATGACCACCTGATCAGTCGTTATATCGAGCCGCAAAAAATATCAGGCTTCAACTTGAAGGTTGTGCGCAAAGGCAAGGTGGCGCACCACACCTCAACGGGCCTCATGGATATTGAGCGCGATAAGGCGATGCGCGACGACACCATCTTTCGAATCTATTCCATGTCCAAACCCGTCACGTCCATTGCACTTATGATGCTGATGGAAGAAGGCCGGTTTCAACTGACCGACCCTGTCTACAAATTCATACCATCATGGCGAGAACACCGCGTTTGGGTTGAAGGTGAAGGTGAAGCGATGGTGACGCGCGCGCCCAAGGCGCCGATGACCGTGCAACATCTCCTTTGCCACACAGCGGGTCTGACTTATGGGGGCTTTCTGCCCGGGCTGGAGCTACCCGTAGACCCGGCTTACGCGGCTGCGGGCATATCTAGAGCGGGTACCGACACCCTGCAGGAATTTGTTGAAAAGCTCGCAAAGGTGCCACTGCTCTATGAGCCGGGATCGCGATGGAGCTACTCCATGAGTACCGATGTGTGCGGCTATTTGGTTGAGGCGATATCGGGCCAGCCCTTTGAATCTTTTCTGCAGGACCGACTCTTCGGCCCCCTCGACATGCCCGACACCGGGTTCAGTGTTTCTGATGCGCAATTGGATCGTTTTGCCGCCTGTTATGAGCGCGCACCAGACAAATCTCTGCGTCTTCAGGACGACCCAGAAACCAGTCGCTATCGCAGCACACCGGCAGCGCCCTCCGGCGCAGGCGGCTTGGTCGGTACCGTCAGAGACTACGCCAATTTCTGCGAGATGTTGCTGCAAAAAGGGCAATTTCGGGGGAAACAGATTATCGGCCGACCGATTTTGGAGCTGATGACGCGCAACCATCTTGGTGATCGGTCGCTGGCGCAGATGGCAGTCGGGGGGTTTTCAGAAACCAGTAACGACGGTGTGGGCTTCGGATTGGGCTTCGCCACCACCATGGATGCGGCCGCGTCGGGCACCGTCGGCGAGGGCGACTTCTATTGGGGCGGTCTGGCCTCGACACTCTTCTGGGTGGATCCCATCGAAGATCTGTACGCCATTTTTATGACGCAGCTGATCCCCTCTTCCACCTTCAATTTCAGAGGACAGATCAAAAACCTCGTGTATGGAGCGTTGTCGTAAGCGCCTATTGACTGACGGTCAGGGCAACCAACTGACCAGCCTCCCCCGGCGCACCCGTTGCCACGACAATGTACTGCTGACCACCGATCGCATAGGTCATCGGCACTCCCGTCTGGCGCTGACCCAGGTTGATCTCTGCCACGATCTCCCCAGAGCGCTTGTCATGGGCTCTGAATAACTTACCGCCCCATCGCGCGCCATACATGCCCGCCCCCTCCCCGGAGAAGAGCAGCGTTTTAGTAACCAGCAACGCGGATCGGTCATCATTGCCGGTATCGGGAATATCTACGCCAGCCAGTTGCGGATGCTCTCGAATCTCCCCAGGCGTTCGACTATTCGGGCGCTGCCAAAGCAGCTTGCCGGTGTTCATATCCAGCGCGCTGATCCAGCCCCATGGTGGCTTGAGCAGGGGCAGATCAAAGGGGCCGTCGAGAGTCGCGTCTCTCAGTATGTATCGCATGGAGGATCGGTCTGAGTCGCTGATGAGCCCCACGACCTCCGGAGACACTGCGTAGGAGACATACATCAGCCCTGTCTCCGGATCGGCCACCGCCCCCTGCCAGTTGGCACCGCCTACTGAGCCGGGCAGGACAAGCGTGCCACCATTCTGCTCACTTACGAGCGTTGGCGGCGTATAGAGCGGCCCCAGCGTGTAGCCCGCAACAATCCGCTGCGCTTCGGCATGAATCTCCGGTGTCAGATCATTGAGTTGGTCTTCGGCAACCCCGGTGCGCCCAAAAGGCTCAGGCAAAGAGGGTATCGGTTGCGTTGCCGCAGTCTGCTCACCGGGAACATCACTCTGCGCGACAGCGACCTCATCGATCGGCCATACCGGCTCACCCGTGCGGCGATCAAAAACAAAGGTCAGTCCCTGCTTGGTGATCTGCGCAACGGCGGGAATCTCTTTGCCCTCCACCGTGATATCGAGAAGGACGGGCGGCGCAGGCAGGTCATAATCCCAGATAGGATGATGCACGGTCTGAAAATGCCAGACCCGCTCACCGGTCGAGGCGTCGAGACACACCAGACTTTGTCCGTAAAGGTTGTCGCCGGGTCGGTGACCACCGTAGTAGTCGCTGGTCGGCGCTTCGACCGGAAGATAAACGTAGCCGAGTTCCGGGTCTGCGCTCATGGGAGCCCATACGCCGGCGTTTCCCGTATACCTAGCAGAGTCGCCACCCCAGGACGCAGAGCCGCTCTCTGTCTCTCCGGGAATGGTATTGAAGCGCCAGCGCAGTTCTCCAGTGTTCACGTCATAGGCAGTGACTTTTCCCTTGAGTGCTTCTGGCGATGCCGGCGCGCCACTGAACGTAAAAGCAGCACCCACAATCACCACATCATTCACAACAATGGGAGGTGAGCTGGCGCCAATAGGTGCGGTACCGGGATCCAGCTCCACGCCCAGCTGTAATTTGAGGTCGACGATCCCACCCCCACCAAAGCCAGAACGCAGGCGACCCGTGCGGGCGTCAAGTGCGATCAGTTGATAACCGGGTGAGATCACAAAAATGGTGTCTTGATCTGCACTGCGGTGAACGGCGACGCCCCTGCCCGGCCCTTTGCGCGGCGCGTTGTTCCCCCTCTCCCCCTCATCCAGGCGATACATCCAAATCGTCTCGCCCGTTACAGCGTCGATAGCCACAACAGCGCGCCGCGCGCCCGCAGTCGCGTACAGCACGCCATTCGCCATAAGGGGCGTCACCTGATAATTAGGCCAGGGGGAGGCCCCAAAGTTATCGGACTTCCAGCGCCACGCCACCTCGAGATCCGCCACGTTACCTTCATGGATCAGATCGAGTGGAGAGTAGTTCGTGCTGTGCGGCGTGCCACGGTGATGCAACCACTCTGTCATCGTGCTGGATAACGCGGAGACAATGGGCAGTGGTGGCTGCTGACCCGTGCTCGGATACCCAAGTGCAACGCTGTATGCGACCTGAGACGACAAGTCCAGATCTGTTGTACTCGCGACATAGCCATTTTCGTAGAGCATGTACGCCAAGATCGCCGCGTAATCGTGCGCCGCCAACCCGCCAGGATTAGTTGACGGCATGCTAGTGCTCGTCACAGCGAATAGTTGCTCTGCCGGGCGCGAGGCCCAGCGATCTTGAAACGCTTTACCCGACAACGCAGGCCCTGACTCGTTGCCAAGCAGAGCCATCCCATGACAGCTGGCGCAGCGCTCAGCATAGAGCCCCCGACCCTCGGCCGCCTGGGTCAAGCTATAGCTCGCCTCGTTACTCGCAGCACCTGCGGTAGGCGTGACAAAGAAGATCGAACTGATCAGTGCCGAAAAGAGGGTAAAACGCCATCGCTCAGGCGACCGGCGAGTCATGCCGCCAGCACCTCCAGATGAGCCAGCGTTGAATCAGCCAGTGCCTGAAGGTCGTAGCCCCCCTCCAGTATTGACACGATACGGCCCTGCGAAAACTGCTCAGCCAGTGCGGCGATCTCTTGGGTCACCCACGCGAAATCGCTCTCATCCAGGTTGATCTGCGCTAATGGGTCGTCCCGATGGGCATCAAACCCTGCCGAAATCAAAATGAGATCCGGCTGGTGCGCCTCCACTGCCTGCCACCAAGAGCTCGAGATCGCTCTCCTGAAGTCATCGCCCGATGCACCGGCGGCCAGCGGCGTGTTAACAATATTAGGCGCCACCACGTCGTGAAGCCGATCGGGGTAATGAGGGTGCTGAAAACTGGAACACACCAGAATTTCGGAGTGCTTCTGGCACAAATCGACCGTGCCATTTCCGTGGTGCACGTCAAAATCCAAAATCGCCACGCGATCGATGCTCGGTAAGTCCAGCGCGTTGATCGCCGCGATCGCGATGCTATTCAACAGGCAGAACCCCATAGGTGAATCGAACTCGGCATGATGCCCAGGTGGTCGCACCGCACAGAACACCCGGGTCTCATCCTCTGAAACCACATCGTTGACCCCTTGCCAGACTGATCCAGCCGCCTGCAGTGCGGCCGCCATACTCGTTGGACCCATCCAGGTATCCGGGTCCAAGGCCGTCAGTCCCTCATCAGGATTTGATTGCTTGAGCCGTTGTAAAAGTTCGGGATGATGGGCTTGGCACACCAATTCATCCTCAATGGGCGACGCCTCGAGAATGGGGTGTTCCTTGGTGAAGCCGGTTTGCTCTAGGTGCGCGAGGAGAAAGGCCAGGCGGTCAGATCGTTCCGGGTGGCCCTCGGGTGTTTGATGGCTGACGCAATCAGCATGGCTGTAGAGTCGCACGATAACTCCGTGTCAAAGACCTAGAGAGACCATAAGCCTATACGGGCTAAGAAACGTGGGGCAACCGTCGCGGAAATAAAAAGCCCGTACAAGCCGGGCTTTTAATTAAATGGCGGAGAAGCAGGGATGACCCAAAACAGCCCATAGGCTGTTTTGTCCCTGCGGGCTTCGCGCCGGTGGCGCTCGGTGCTAAATGCTGCGCATTTGGTCGAACCTACGGTTCTCACCACCCCTTCGAACCCCCAAAAAAAGGCGCCCTATGGGCGCCCTTTTGTTTGGAT